>PLEA01000118.1 GCA_003136335.1 Acidobacteriaceae bacterium
ACCAGCTCCGACCGCCGCAGACGCTGCGTGTCCTCGTCCTTCATATGTTTGGTCAAATACGAGACCACCTCGTCGCGGCTAGTGAGCCGACGCTTGACCTCCTTTTTGATCACAAGCCCCGTGTGTTTGCTGTCAAACGCCAGAATCTCATCGACAGAGTGAAACAGTTCTTCCGCCTGGCGCGGCGTGATCTTGACCTCCGGATTTTGTGTGGCAGGTGTTTGTGTTTCAGGTGCTTGTGTGGTCGCTGGCGACTCGCTAGTGGGCTTTTGATCCTGCGTGGGGCGGACACTCTTGTCCGCCTGCTTTTGACTTTGATCTTGCTGTTCCTGGCCAGGAGTCCGAGCAGGGGGATCCTGCGCCCAACCCGCGCCGCTAAGCCCTAAAAGCAGACCAGCCGCGAAAAGCGGCCTCAGAACCTTCGCGCGAAGCAGCTCAACGGTATCCATTAGGAACGAGTCTACCCTGTTTCCCTATACTTTCTTCAAGGACAAACATGACCACAAATACTCTCATCAATCTCTGGACGTCCACCGATCACGCCCGCGACTACCTTGGCCGCGCCGATTCCATCCTGCACCGCCGAGAAGGCGAATCGACACTTCTGGAGTTTATTCCGAGGACCCCACGCCGCATTCTCGACCTGGGCACCGGCGACGGCCGCCTGCTCGCCATAGTCAAGTCTGAGTTGACCGCAGGAAAGACCGTCCGGGACGGGCATCCTGAAGTGGAAGCGGTCGCCGTCGACCTTTCGGCCGCCATGCTCGAAGCCGCAGGCAATATCATCTCGTGCACGAACGCAAGCGCGAACTTTAGGCCGAGATTCACGCCCTGCTGAACCCCGGCGGCGTCTTCTGCAATCTGGAACACGTAGCCTCGCCTATGCCACGCCTGCACGAGAAGTTCCTGCACAAGATCGGCTACACAATCCAAACCGAAGACCCCTCTAACAAGCTGCTGGATCTCGAAACCCAGCTACAGTGGCTTCGCGGGATCGGTTTTGCGGACGTGGATTGTCACTGGAACTGGCGGGAGTTGGCGCTGTTGGTGGGCTGGCGGCCTTAGGCGGCAAGGCCCGAAGGGGGCTCACCGTTTCCTTAGCGGTTCACTCCGCGGCGATCGGTGCTCATCCGCCGCTGACTCTCTCGGCCACCCACTCGCCCGCTTCCCGTGTCCCGAGCGACCCACCAATGTCCTGAGTGGTCCTCTTCTGTCTCACAGCCTCGAGCACCGCGGCCTCGATCTTCTGCCCTTCCTGCGTCAATCCTAAGTGCCCAAGCATCATGGCCGAGGTCAGAATCGCACCAAAAGGGTTCGCCACGTTCTTCCCCGCGATCGGCGGCGCCGAGCCATGCACTGGCTCGAACATCGACGTCTTCCCCGGATGAATATTCCCACTGGCTGCCATGCCGAGTCCACCCTGCAGTCCAGCGGCGAGGTCGGTGATGATATCGCCAAACATGTTATTGGTCACGATCACATCGAATGGACGCGGATCGCGCACCATCTGCATGCACAGCGCGTCCACGTACATGTGCTGCGCCACGATCTGCGGATGCTCGCCACTCACTTCCTTGAACACGCGCTGCCACAAACCCCCGGCGTGGGTCATGGCATTCGATTTGTCGCACATCAGAACGCCGCGCCGCGGCGAGCCGTCTGCCCTGGTTTTGCGCTCGCAGTACTCGAACGCATACCGGATGATGCGCTCCACGCCCTTGCGCGTGTTGATGTCTTCCTGGATGGCAACTTCGTCGGGAGTTCCCTGCTTGAAAACTCCTCCGAGGTCTCCATAAATGCCTTCAGTGTTTTCGCGAATCACGACGAAATCTAAGTCTTTTGGCTCGATATTTTTTAGCGGGCACAGCGACGCATCCAACAATCGAACAGGACGAACGTTGGCGTAGAGGTCCATCTTCGTGCGCATACCCAGCAGGATTTCCTTGGCATGAATGTTGGAGACGACGCGCGGATCGCCGAACGCTCCGACTAAGATGGCGTCGAAATCTCGGGCCAGAGTGGCGAATCCATCCGGCGGGACAGTGACTTTATCGGCAAGATAACGGTCGGCTCCCCAGTCGAACGATGTGAAGTCTACTGCTGCGCCTACGGCCTCGATGACCTTTATCGCTTGCGGGATGACTTCTTTCCCGATGCCGTCGCCGGGAATTACGGCAATGCGTTTCTTCGCGCTCACGATGGCAACGTTAGCACAGCGAGGGACAATTCTTAAACTTAGTGCGTAGAGACGCGGCTTGCCGCGTCTCCCAGGCCCGACGAACAGCAGCTCTATGGAGCGATGGAGCGGCGGGAGCGTGCGTGTTCGTTATAATTAGAAATTGAACTTATGACATCGATGACAGTATCTGGGACCAATTTACGCGAGCACCGGGCGGCAGCTGCCGATTTCGGCGACCCGCGCGCTGAGTTTCAATCGTTGCTGGGTAGCTGCGGAATCCATGACCTGAGTTCGCGTGCCCAGATCGCGATCACTGGCGGCGACCGAGTTCGCTGGCTCAATGGAATGGTCTCAAATAACATTCGCGATCTGGCTTCAGGGCATGGCGTCTATGCATTTATGCTGAATGCGCAGGGACGCATCCAAGCCGATCTTTATGCTTTTCAACGCGGTGAATCGCTGCTCATCGACACAGAAGGCCCGCAAAAGGAAAAAATATCGCAGTTGTTTGATCGCTACATCATCGCCGACGATGTTGAGATTGCGGACGTCGGTGACACAATTGTGGCGATTGGGCTGACTGGTCCCGAGGCGCGCGCTGTTGTGGAGCGAGCCGGTATTGTCGTTCCAGATCTGGCTCACTTGCAATTCGCGGATACCTCGTGGCAACAGAAGAGCGTTACGGTCTTACGTTCCGGCGAAGAAGCTCGTGAATCGTGGCAACTGTGGATTTCACCTGACCAGGCCGGAGAGTTGTGGGATGCGCTGGTCAAAGCAGGAGCTCGTCCTGCAGGAACGGCGGCGCTGAATCTCTTTCGTATTTCGCGGGGCATTCCGCAATTTGGGGTGGACATTCGCGACCGCGATCTGCCGCAGGAAACGGGACAAACTCGAGCGTTGAATTTTACCAAGGGATGTTTTCTTGGGCAGGAGATCGTCGAGCGTATTCGCTCGCGTGGGGCCGTGCATCGGCAGTTTGGAGCGTTCGACGTTGACGGGACGTTGCCGGAACCGGGCGCTAAGATTCTTGCTGGTGAAAAAGAGGCGGAAAAAGAAGTAGGAGAGATTACGAGCAGGGCCATTTTACCGTTGCTTGGCGGAGATCGTGCGGTGGCGCTGGGCTATTTGCGTCGCGAGGCAGCAGGAAAACAGTTGCGCGTGGGGACAGCGACTCTAAAGCCATTGGCGCTTCCGATTATTTAAGCTGCCGCGAATGATTTCGCAAATTTTATTTCAAATAAAATCGGGAATTTCCATTTCATCGAACTATTTTAATAGAGCTACAAGAGATCCCAAATTTCAAAATAGCAGGTCAAAATTATGGCTCAGAAGAGAAAAGAAGAAATCGAATTCAAAGTGAGCGACCGGCGCTTGTTTACCTCTGAGGGAGAACTGCGCGACTCGGCGGACGAACAGGCACCCAGTCCTGTTGCTACGGTGGCTGTAGCGGCGGAGAAGCCGCCGGCTGCGACTTCAGCGCCGACGTCCGCTTCGACTCCGGTTGCTACCATCGCGGAAGCGCCGCCCCATGCACCATCTGCGGAAGCAGAGTCGGATGTTCCAGAACCGCCCTCCGCTCTGGAACAGCAGGCTCAACACGATGCCTACAGCAAGTCATCGCGCGATCTGGATAAACAGGTGGAGCTGAGCGGCCATTCGGCCAAAGAACTCGAGATGAGTTTTGAACGCTTCATGGCTTCGCTTTATATGACGGCCATGATGCAGCTTGGACTGATGCACGAACAGGGCGGCCAGCCCGGAGTTGACGTAATCGGGGCGCGGCAAACGATCGACACTCTGGGCATGATCTCCGATAAAACCAAGGGTAATCTCACGCCTAAAGAACAGGGATTTTTGCAGAATTGCCTCTATGAGCTGCGCATGGCGTACGTGGAAGTGACGAACACGCTGGCGCATCCTCCGCAAGCCCCGGGCTCAAGCACAGGTACAAACGGCTAATGCAGGCGACGCTGACGGTGTTAGGAAGCGGCACATCGATGGGGGTGCCCACGATTGGCTGCGCCTGTGCCGTCTGCCGGTCGGTGGATGCGCGCGACCGGCGAACCCGTCCATCGGTGATGCTTAGCTACAACCGCCGTAAGGTGCTGATCGACACCACTCCTGACTTTCGCGAACAGGCGCTGCGCGAACGGATCACACAACTCGATGCCGTTTTTTATACGCACACCCATGCCGACCACATACTGGGAATCGATGACTTGCGGCCGCTGACTTATCGGCACGCACCGGGCAAGCTTCCACTTTATGCGGCGCCGCGGGCGTGCGACTTTTTGCGCAACATGTTTCGCTACATTTTTGAACCGACTTACAGGTTCGGCGGACTGCCACAGCTTGAATTGCATCCGATCGAAGGGCCGGTGGAATTGTTTGGCGCGCGCTTTGAGCCATTGACGGTGATCCATGGAGAGACTCCGATTCTTGGCTTTCGCTTCGGAGCGGCCGCTTATCTCACCGATCACAGCCAAATTCCGGAAAGTTCAATGGCCCGATTGCAGAACCTCGATATTCTTTTTCTCGACGCATTGCGGCATCAGCCTCACCCAACACACTCAACGGTAGAAAATTCCCTGCGAATCGTGGAAGTTCTCCAGCCACGGCGGGCTTTCTTTACTCATATTTGTCACGACCTCGCGCATCAAGCTACGAATGCTGCGT
>PLEA01000016.1:0-5542 GCA_003136335.1 Acidobacteriaceae bacterium
GCCCTCGTTGATGTCGATCTGCGCCTGTGCAAGAATGGCGTCGCTATCACCTCCAAAGTCGCTACCACTGCCGAGACCGGTGTTGAAATGGAGGCCCTGGTCGCCGTCAGCGTATCCGCACTGACCGTCTATGACATGTGTAAGGGGGCGGACAAGAGCATTGAGATTCGGGAGATTGTTTTGGAACGGAAGAGTGGCGGGAAGAGTGGCGAGTACCGGCGAGGGAAGTAACACCTAATTTCATGGCGAATAACGTCAAGCTGCTAGTGGTAGACGACAATCCGATGGTACTGGCCATGTTGCAGCAGGCACTGACTCCGCTGGCGCTGGTCACGACCGCGACGGACGCGGCGGACGCGCTGTTGAAGGCGGTGGACGATGTTCCGGATTTGCTGGTGTGCGATTACAAAATGCCGGGAATGGATGGGCGGCAACTCGTGGAAAAACTGAGGAGCCGGCCGGCGACCGCAAATTTTTCCACGGTCCTGATGGCGAGCAAGGTGGACATCGCGGAGCGACTTTCCCCGCAGGATGCGGCCGACGATTATCTGGAGAAGCCGTTTTTCCTGAAGGATGCGACGCGCCGCATCAAGCGCACCATTGACCGCATTGCTTTGGAGAAAATGGCGAAGACTGCGCCCAAGGATGGGGTGGTCCGCGGCAGTCTTTCGCAGATGAACGTGATCGACCTGATGCAGTCGCTGGAGATGGGACGGAAGAGCTGCCAGCTTTCGCTGAGCAACGAAGGCGACAAGTGCGAAGTGTTTTTTGCCGAAGGTCAGGTGAAGCACGCGACCTATGGAACGCTGGTGGGCGACGAGGCCGTGTTCAAGGTGCTGCGCTGGAGCGGCGGAAATTTCCAGCTCGACTTTGAAGGCAAGACGGATAAAGAGACCACGCAACTCAATACCCAGGGACTGCTGATGGAAGGGCTACGGTTGCTGGACGAGTCGGCGCGGGAGGGCGGGTCGGAAGCGGAGCCTGCAAGTGCGCCGGCGCCTTCGAGCACTCCGAGCACCGCGGGCAAAGGCCGACGGGAAGAAGAGGAAGATGTCCTCCTCGATGGCTGAGCCGCGCGAACTGACGGCGGCGGTAGTGACGGTCAGCGATTCCTGCGCTCGCGGGGAACGTGAGGATAGGTCAGGGCCGGCCGTGGCGCAACTGCTGCAGCACCTTCACTTCTCGGTTGCGGAGCGCAAAGTCGTTCCGGATGACTCAATCCAGATTCAGAACGTACTTATTCTGCTGGCGCGGCAGGTGCAGTTCGTCGTGACGACCGGCGGAACTGGAATTGCCCCGCGCGATGTCACCCCGGAAGCAACTGTGGCCGTGTGCGACCGGGTTCTGGACGGGGTGGCGGAGCGAATGCGGAGTGAAGGGAGCAAGAAGACTCCGTTTGCCGCGCTGAGCCGGGGGGTATGCGGGGTGCGCGGCCGCGCGCTGATTCTGAATTTGCCGGGGAGTCCTGCGGGGGCGGTGGAATCGTTGGAAACCGTGGCTGGGTTGATTCCGCACGCGATTGAGTTGCTCGGTGGGAAGACGGAGCACTAGCGCGGCGCAAGGCGCTGCCACAGAAGCATCGTCACCACGCAGTACTTTTCTACACCAGCTGATTTAGTGAGCTTCTCCGGCTTTCGTCTTTCCTGCGCCCAGCAGGGGGCGGCCGGGGAAAACGTCGGGAACTAGCTTTCCTTCCTCGATTACTGCCGTTCCTGCGACCAGGAGATAGTGCACGCCGACGCTGGGTTCCATGGGCTTTTCGAACGTCGAGCGGTCGGTGATCGTCTGGGGATCGAAGATCACGATATCGGCGTCGGCGCCTTCCTGCAGGCGTCCCTTGTGGTGCGCGGCTTCAGTGGAACGCTCTAGCATTTGCGCAGGCATGAGCGTCATTTTCCCGAGGGCTTCCATCAGGGTGATCGTTTTTTTCTCACGCACATATTGGGCGAGGACCCGCGAGTAGGTGCCGGCATTGCGGGGATGGCCTTCGAGTCCGTCGCTGGCGATCATGATGAGCGGGTTGGGGATGACAGCGTCGACGATTGGCTGGGTGTTAGCGAAGACCAGTACCCATTGTGGCTTGCTGGAGTTGTGCAACTCGTCGAAGCGCTCTTTGGTGAGGTGCTCGCCGGTATCGGGAAGGACGAGATCGCCGTAGTCGATTCCCAGTTGTTCGCGCCAGCCGGGATTAAAGAGGGCGGAATTGATGGCAGTCATGCCGGCGATGTAGGGATAAGCTTCCGTGGTGATGTCGAGGCCGCGGGCGCGTGCTCCTTGAATGAGCGAAATGCATTCCAGCGAGTCGCGCAGGCAGGTGCTGTTGATGTGAACGATGTGCAGAGGCGCGCCGGTGATTGCGGCCGCGCCAATCACTTCCTCTACCGCCTCGATGGCGGAGCCGGGCTCGATGCGGCCGGCGCTACGGGCGTGGGTATAGACCGGCAGCTTGCGATCGGCGGCGACGCGGAAGATGTCGATGACCTCGAGCCGCGTAGCACCGGGAGTGTATGCAATGCCCATGCCGATACCGAGCGCGCCGGCGTCGAGTTGGTCGCGCAGACGTTGCTGAATGTGTTCGATCTGTTCGGGGGTGGCGGGTTGATCGGTGGCGGGTCCGCTTTTCGGCAGGATAGTTCCGTCGGGCAGAGGCGCGCCGAAAATCAGGGCGCGCGCGGCTACGTGGCTGGCGGTGGTGCCGTAGTGGATGAGTGAATGTCCTTGCTTGGAATTCAGGAACTGGGCGACGTCGGGGGCGCCGATTTCCATTTCCAGAGCGGTGGTTACGCCGTCGAAGGCTTTGACACGCTGGCTAGCGAGATCCTGGGCGTGCTGGTGCAGGTCAACGAAGCCGGGAGCGACGACCAGGCCGGCGGCGTGGATGACGCGGCGTCCGCTGAGCGGGGTGGTGGAGATGCGGGCGATTTTGCCGTCGCGGATGCCGACGTTGCGAACGGCGTCGAGGCGAGTCTCGGGGTCGATGACGCGGCCGCCTTCGAGCACGAGATCGAATTGTTGCGCGTGCAGGAGGGTCGACAGCAGGAGAATGCCGAGAGACAAAAGCACTTTGCGCATGTTGACTCCGAAGGTAGCGATGATAGCAGGAGTAGGTCGTATATATGCGGCAGCCGCTGCGACGGAAAACGTCGCGGCATGGACAGCCGGGGCGGCTGTCCCTACACAACCTGATCACGTACACTGACTGCTTCTCTTGAAGAGCATTGGACACATCTTGGCGCGCTATACGGCTTGGATCTTGGGGCTGATGAAGGTGCTCGGGATCTGGGGCGTGTTTGTGATTGCGTTTGCGGACAGCGCGCTGCTGGGAATGCCGGTGGATTTTGTGGTCGCAACCTATGTGTATCAGGATCGGCGGCGGCTTCTGATTTACATTGCGATGGCGTCGCTGGGGTCGGCGCTGGGGAGCATTCCGCTGTACATCGTGGGATATCTTGGCGGGGAGAAGGTGCTGCGCAAGCGGATTTCTGAGGAGCGCTTTCTCAAGATTCATCGGTCGTTTGAACGGCATGAATTCTGGGCGCTGATGTTTCCGGGGATGCTGCCGCCGCCAATGCCGTTCAAGATTTTTGTGCTGGGCGCGGCGGTATTTGAAATGCGGTTTCGAGACTTTTTGGTGGCGATTTTTCTGGGAAGATTTGTAAGGTTTGGGGTGCTGTCGGCGCTGGTGCTGTGGTTCGGGCCGCAGATTGTGGGACGCTTCGGCGGGGTTCTGAAGCGGCATTGGATCGCGGTTTTGACTGTCGTCGTGGGCGGGCTTTGCATGGGGCTGGCGTTGCGGCTGTGGCGGCAAGCGGGGAAGGCGGAGGCGGGGTGAAGAGAGGGAGGCTCGCCTGTTCAAAGCAGTTGTCTATGAAATGTCCGGTTTCCTGGCAGAGTAGGACAACTAGGACAACTTCTAAGATGGAATGAGAGTCCAAATAGAGTAGGATTAGTAGGGGCGGTTTGTCCCCCCGGGCAGCCGCTGTTTGGGGTGGAGGGAACTAATATGAGAAATTCCACCTTGCTGAAAGCTCTTCTTGCAGGTGTCGCGTCGCTCTCTCTCGTTTGTGTGTCGACGCCCGCTCTCGCCCAACATGGCGGCGGTCACGGTGGCGGAGGTGGCGGTGGCGGATTCCACGGTGGTGGCGGCTCCTATGGCGGCGGCTACCATAGTGGAGGATCCTCCTACGGCGGGGGACGAGAAAGTTCTGCTTACGGTGGTGGCAGCCGGTACGAAGGTTCGTCGTCGGCACGCAGTTCCGGTGCTGGAAGAGGTTGGTCCTCGGAGGGTCGAAGTTCTCGTAACACCTCCGCGGGATGGAATTCGTCTGGAAGATTCGGAAACGGCGGCAGCAGAAACGGTGCGAATGCCGCTGGCTTTCACCCAGCCATTGCCGACGGGCAATGGCACTCCTTTGGAAGCGCGCATAGCGTGGTTGGCTCGAGACCGGCCTCGAACACGCGCCTGGTGGCCGGCAATTCGGTGGGTCGAAATGGTGTCTTCGGATATGGCGGGCGCGGCTTTGGGGGTTATCGCGGATACGGATTTGGCTGGGGAGGATGCTGGGGCTGCGGCTGGGGATTTGGCTATGGCTTTGGCTGGGGACTCTGGAGTCCTTTTTGGCTTTGGCCATCGTACTGGTACAACCCGTGGTGGAGCTACGACTATTCTCCAGTCAGCTACATTTATCCTTATCCCTACTAGCAGGATGCCGGGCGCCTCTGTACGAGGATGATTGCCGGCGTTGATTTCCTGGGGTCCGCCTGCAGCCGCTGCGGAAGGCGTCGCGGCCTGACGGGTAAGAGACCCGTTCCCACACGATCAATCTTATGCGGCGGAGATGTGGTCGCCAGACTTGTGCCGCCATCCCGAAACCGCGTGGAACAGGACCGGAGCGGCAAACATTGCGGCGGTGAAGAGGAGGTCTCCGGCGACGGCGTGGCGGAAGAAGGGAATGCCGGCGTCATAGCAGGTTACCAAACCGGCGACGGTTCGCGGGTACATATCCCAAGCGGCCCAGACTGCGAAGTTACTTACTAGAAAAAATGAGACAGAGCCGGCCAGCGCGGAGGCGAGAATCCGGACTGCTCCCGCGTTCTGCTTGAGATTCGTCCCCAGCCACAGCATGCCGGCATACCACGCCCAGGTGACGAATACATCCCATCTGAGGGGATAGCGGTAGAGCATGGTGGTGAGGACGACGTCGGATGCGGCGAGGAGCACGAGCGGAATCCACAGTTGGCGGCGGGGTCCGCGCGCGCCNNAAGGCCATGGGATGGGGCAGGAACCGGACCGCTACGGCGAAGAGAATGAATACGTATGCCAGCATCGATCACCTCGAACGAAATTCTATTCTGGGCGCTGGAGGCGCTGGCGTCAAGAGAGGTTCGGGGGAACGTCGATAAAGATTGATTTTCTGCGGATCACCGAGCCGGGGGAGAGGTTCCTCATTGCCGCTAAAGACGCAAGTCAAATTCCGACTTTCTTCTTCTACTTGGGTTCGGGGACGACGACCTGACCTTTTTTGGTGTCGTAGACGTCGCC
>PLEA01000016.1:5636-5855 GCA_003136335.1 Acidobacteriaceae bacterium
GGAGTTTCTTCCGGCTTGTAGCGAATTTCCAGACGGCCGTCGGGATCGACTTCGGGGGCAAGGGAATCCACTGACGCGAGCGCGAAGAATGCGGGCGTTTCGACAACTCCGTACCAATGAAAGGGATCGGTCCATGTGGGATAAGCGGAGGCCCGGAGGGGGTCGACTCCGTTGTAGGTGCGGGCTTCGAGGGCGTTGACGGCGCGGCGGTGTTCATAG
>PLEA01000517.1 GCA_003136335.1 Acidobacteriaceae bacterium
CTGCAGAACAAGCAGCACAAAGAGATTGCCAAGGCAATCAGTCGCCCCATCGAAGCCGTGCAGCAGGCGCTCGATTACATCCGCACGCTCGATCCCCGCCCCGGCCTGCGCTACAACAAGGTCCAGGCGCGCCTCATCGAGCCCGACGTCGCTTTCGTCAAACACGGCGACGAATGGCTGGTCATCATGAACGACGAAGACCTGCCCCAGCTTCGCCTGAATCCCGCCTACAAAAAGCTGGTTACCCGCGACGGCATCAACGAAAAAAGTACACGCGACTATGTCAAAGAGCGCTACAAGAGCGCCATTCAGCTCATCAAAAACATCGAGCAGCGCAAGCAGACCATCACCAAAGTCTGCTATTGCATCGTCGCCCGCCAGCAGGAATTCCTCGAACGAGGCATCGACCAACTGAAACCCATGATGATCAAGGAGGTGGCCGAAGAAATCGGCGTGCATCCTTCCACGGTAAGCCGTGCCGTAGCCAACAAATACGCCCATACGCCACAAGGCGTATTCGAGCTGCGATACTTCTTCAGCGAGAGCGTTCAGGGCCCCGAGGGCGGCGGCACATCGCTGCTGATCCTCAAACGCCGCGTCAAGAAGTTGATCGAGGAAGAAGATCCCAGCCGCCCGTTGACCGACGAGCAGATCACCCGCATCCTGCAATCGCAAGGCATCCAGGTGACCCGCCGCACCGTAGCCAAGTACCGCGAAGACATGCGCATCCCCAGCACGCACCAACGCCGGGTAAAAAAATGAAGGAAGAGTTTGTCACCCTGCACTGGCGCCAGAACCGAGCGAGCCTGGCACAACTGCTTCTGTGCCTAACGCTGGTCGGCAGTTCCTTGGGAAGTGACGCTTGGGTGGTTCGCGAAGACGGCGTGGGTCCTGTGAAGATCGGCATGACCCTTGCCAAGTTGAGCGCGACCCTGCATCAAAAACTCTCGGAGGATAAGTTTGGGACCGACAATTGCTTTTATGCCCATGCGCGGGGACACGACAACGTCTCATTCATGATCATCGACGCCGTGTGCTGCGACGTTAATGTGGAAGCACCTGGCATCGAGACCTCAACCGGCATTCAAGTAGGAGACTCGGAGGCGCAGGTGCGCAGAGTATACGGCTCCAAGATAAAGATGACGGCGCTTCAATACGTCGACACCGGTCACTACTTGACTGTAGTTTTCCCCGATGGCCGCTACGGCGTCCGATTTGTAACAGATAAAGGAAAGTTCACGGTGTTCTACGCAGGCAAGTACGATGCAATCCAATTACGTTGAGCTGCGAATGAGACAGACAAGAACGTCTAGCCGCGAAGCGGCGCAAGCCGTGGGGCCGAGAGCACAGAACACGATCACGCCCGAAGGGGCGAAAGAAACGAACCACTACAGTTCCAATGCAGTGCCCGATTTAGCTCATCGATTTAATTCCTAGGAGGGGCGCTTCATGAACGTGGAATACACTGGCAGACATTACGTAGTTACTTCCCTCATCCGCAAAGAAGTAGAAACCGGCCTCACAAAAATCCGCAAAATTCTCGGCGACCGCTTCGAAACCAAGGTCATCCTCGCCGTCGAAAAGCACCGTCACAAAGCCGAAATCACCATCAGCCCGCGCAATGGCCCGCTAGTCGGCGTGGCTCAAGCCAAGGACATGAGCATCGCCGTCAACGAAGCTCTCGATCACCTCGAAAAACAGGCAGTGAAATATAAAACCCGTTGGCAATCGAAGAAGCGCTCCGCCCGCAAAAGCGAAGAAGTCAAAAAGTGGAACGGCCACGACGCAACCGTCGATCAGACTGATCTGCAGACGGTCATCGGCCTATCCGAGAAGACCGCCATCCCGGTCATGGTGCACAAATACCCCGCCGTGGCCAGGACCACCGAGGTCCACCTGGTCCGCTCCGAAGAAGCCGTAGCCATGCGCCCCATGACCCTCGAAGAGGCCATCAAGGAAGCCCACTTTCGCGACCGCGACGTCTTCGTCTTCCGCGACCTCAAAGGCAAAGTCATGATCCTCCACCGCACCAGAGACGGCAAGATGGAACTGATCGAGGCTCCGTAGAAGTCAACTTCGAAAATGCACTCACGGTCGTGTCATCCTGAGTTCCGCAGCTGATTCTCGAAGAGAATCAACTGCGCAGTCGAAGGATCCCTTAGCCGCCAACCGTACTCGAGGCTCAAAGAGGAGTTTTAACAACGCACCCGCACCACCGTGGAAGAGCGGCTCCTAAGGGCCGCGTAAGGCACGGGGATCAGGGCGGGCTTCAGTCCCTTGGCGCACCGCGCATCATTCGAAGATCGATACCGCCTTTGCGGTATCATGGGCCCGCTCAGGAACATATGGACAAACAACTCATGATTGATGAAATCAGCACACTGCGATCGTGTTTGCGCTTGCCCGCCATACTCGCCTTCTTTGCAATAACCGCCGTCTGTGCATCGAAGACGAATTACCTGAAAAATTACAAGGGAACTCCCGATCAGGACAGCCGCTATCAAGGTGGGCGCAGAAGATTCCCGGACGAGTGGAATGCTCCTACTATGATCGCGGTGGAGAAGGAATCGCTTATCATGACGCCGATACTAAGAACAACGGCAGCGGAGGCCTCAATCCCGCGGACGGAACGTACTTGAATCAGTTTCGAATGGACGAAGGCGTCGACATCTCCTACACCAAGTTTAATGACCAGATCGATAATAATCCGTATGACCTGGTCCAGCCTCCAGAAAACCAGCTCTATGTCGGATGGACCGAGCCCGGAGAATGGTTCAATATCACGGTGCAGGCTGCACATGCCGGCGTTTATAGAGCCGATCTTCTGTACACATCAAATCGCGGCGGAACGATTTCGATCGATGTGAACGGAAAGGACGCCACTGGGCCATTAGCAATTGCGTCCACCTTCAGTGCCTCCGATCCCATTGCCTGGCGGCAGTGGCATCACTGGAACCTCATGCCAGGCGTTTTTAGGGTGCAACTTCCAACTGGGAAAAGCGTTCTCACCGTGCACATTCTTACCGAAGGGAACATGAATCTCGCATATTTCGACTTCAAGCCGTCTCGATAGCGAAGCCTTACGCAACCTTGCGAGATTTCTTTCCCGTGCTTTGAAGATACAGGATGGGAATTCTGGTTTTGCCAGGAGAAATCTTTCCCAAATTCAGCTGCCGTGCTGAAAGCATCAATTCTTTTTTGTCGAATTCGATGCCGACAAGCGTATGATCCTCCAGCCGTTTCATTCCAATAAAAAGTAGGAGAACACTATGAAGAGGCTCTTCGGGCTCGCTGCATTCCTATTGTTGCTCACGCCCGCCCTGCTCGCGCAGGAACACTACACCGAAGGACCTATCTGGCGCGTCCAACTGATTCGCGTCAAACCCACGCAAATGGATGCCTACCTCACCAGCCTCCGCCAGTCTACCAAGCCCCTGATCGAAGAAGAGAAGCGTCAGGGCATGATCATGGATTACAAAATCTTCCTTAAAGAAACCAAGAACAGTCCGGAAGATTGGGACATCTGCATAGCAGTCCAGTACAAAAATCATGCCGCAATGGATGGCCTGGCTGCAAAAGGAGAAGCAGCCCGCGACAAGATCATGGGAGGAAAACAGGCCGCCCAGCAGCTTGGTGAGAAACGCGCCGAGATCCGAGAAATCGTCAGCTCAGAATTGCTGCAAGAAATTGTCCTGAAGTAGTCGCGGGAGTAGTAAGGGTGCCCCGTCCTTGTCTCGCCGTTCTTAGGCGAGACAGGGCGGGGATTTTGATCCTCACCTCAGGAAGCACTGCTCTCGCCAATCAAACCCACTCTCCAGCCGCGAGAGCGGCGGCACAATTGACCCCAGCGCTGCAATGTGTAAGTGAGAACTGAATCTCTGGGACAGCGGCGGTGGCCAAGCCGCCACGCTCCAGCCGCGATGCGGCGGCATGTGAAAGCCCGCCCTGGAAGTGGCGGGTAGACCGGCAAAAAGTCAGTCGAGTCCCGCAGGGGACGGCACAGTCCTCGCGCAAACCCGTCACCACTGTGTAAGGTCGGGGAACGGAGCCAGCCGGAAGGAATCTGCAAGTAACTCGATCGCGTCTAGCAAGCACCCGCTAGACACTCAGCCGTAAAGACGTAGCTCAGCTCGCTGCGTCTCCCGCGGCCAGGATTGTTTCACGACCCCCCGTATCTCCCGATCAGCATGCCGGTAATGAAGACCAGAACGCCGCCAAGCCCGACCTGCAGGGCCGCGGAGACCCAAGGCGTATCCATATAACGCTTCCGAACCCAGGTGATCACTCCCAATTCCGCCACCACCACAACTCCCGCAGCCCAGAGGGCCATGCGGAAGTCGCGCAGCCAAAACGGCAGCGTGTGCCCGATGCCTCCCAGCGCCGTCATTGCCCCGCAGATCAAGCCGCGCACCCACGGATGGCCGCGTCCGGTCAGACTGCCGTCGTCCGAAAGAGCTTCCGCAAAACCCATGCTGATGCCCGCACCGGCCGAAGCAGCCAACCCAACGAGAAATGCCTCGTGACTATTCTTGGTAGCAAAAGCAGCCGCGAACACCGGCGCCAGCGTCGATACCGACCCATCCATCAATCCCGCCAGCCCAGGCTGCACAATCTGCAGAACGAACAAACGACGCTGCGCGACCTCTTCGTCGGCCTTCACGTTGGCCGGAAGTTTTTGCTTGTCGAGTTCCTGGGCGCGTTCTTCGTGTTCGCGCTCTTCGTTGGCCAGGTCATCCAGCAGTTGACGAATGCTCGCATCCTGCGTGCGAGCTGAGGCCTTTTCGTAGAATCGGCGAGTCTCCACCTCCATGGTGCTCGCCTCTTTCCGCACCGCTTCAATGCGCAGAGGGCGCACCAGCCACAAGGCCGGACGATCGACAAAGCCGCGCACGTCTTGCCGGCGGATCAGCGGAATGTGCTCACCGAATTTCTTCTGGAACAGTTCGAGCAAACGGCGCCGGTGTCCCGATTCTTCTTCCCGCATGCCGTCAAACATCGAGGCGGTTGCGGGATAGTCCTGCCGCAACCCGTCGGCAAAGTCGGCATATACGCGCTCGTCTTCTTCTTCCAGACCAATGGCCAGAGCAAGCACTTCGCGTTCCGTAAGATCCTCGAACTTTTTCATGAGGCCATAGCTTACCTCCCGCACGGGCTATAAACAATCCGGATTTCCGACTTCTTGACTGGCGATTGCCAGGACTGGGAGTCAGACGCCAGGCCCGCGGTATTTCAGTTGGCAATCCGGCCCACAAAGCGAAGGCCGCGTCTGGAGTGCTACTATCCAGTTCATGCAGCCGCGTCGGTCTTCTAACCGGCCACGGAAAAAATCGGAGGTCAAAGCGACAAAACCCTCCCGCGCCAGGCAGCACACGCCGGAACTGGTCATCATCACCGGCATGAGCGGTTCGGGGAAAGCCTCGGTGTTGAAGGCCTTCGAAGATCTGGGTTACTACTGCGTTGACAACCTGCCGATCCAACTTATCCCGCAATTTGCCGACCTGGCTGTGCAGTCGACCGAGATTCGACGCACCGCGCTGGTCGTTGACGTGCGCGAAGGATCCAAGTTGGAAGAGCTTCCAAGGATATTGAAATCGGTCGGGCGCATGATTCCGACAAAGGTCGTCTTTCTGGAAGCCTCCGACTCAGTTCTGATGCGCCGTTTCAGCGAGACGCGCCGCCCGCATCCTCTCGGCACAAACTCCCCTGTAAAATCGGCGCTAAAGGCGGAACGCCGTCACCTGAGCGCCATCCGGGCGGTCGCCGATTTCGTTATCGACACTTCCAAGTTCAACGTACACGAGCTTCGCGCTCACATCACCGAGCGTTTTCAGGAACAGTCCTCGGACAAAAACATTCTGGTATCCTGCGTGAGCTTTGGATTCCGTCAAGGCGTTCCCGAGGACGCCGACCTGGTCTTTGACGTACGCTTCCTACCGAATCCCCACTTCGTGCCCGAGTTCCGTCCGCTGACCGGGCGCGATCCGCGCGTCGCCCGCTACATTCGCTCCTTCCCGCAAACACGGGAGTTCATCTCGCGCATCTCCGATCTTCTCGTTTACTTGCTGCCGCATTATATCCATGAGGGCAAGAGCTATTTGACGATCGCCTTCGGCTGCACCGGCGGGCAGCACCGTTCCGTCATGATCGCCGAGGAAGTCGGCAAACATCTTCGGCGCGCCGAATATCGCGTGAAAGTCATGTACCGCGACATCCCCAAGTAAGTGCAAAACACGAGTTGACATCTTATGCCCGAGGAAACTGAAACGGCATTCCATGGGAGCATGACTCAAGTAGAATAAGCCTTGCAGTCCATGCCTATTCGAATAGCAGCAAGCGGTTGCGCACCGCGCGGGAGGCCCATGCGGCAACTGACGCGCCTCGTCCGCTATGCGCTCCCATACTGGTGGCAGATCCTGTCTTCAGTTCTGCTCATGGCCGCAGTGGGCGGGCTCGACGCCTTCAAGTATTTGCTGGTCCGTCCAGTATTTGATCGAGTGCTGAATCCTGCGACCGGATCGCAGAACATTCAGCTTTTCGTGATTCCCGGCACGCACCATCCGGTGTATCTGCAGCAGTTCGTGCCCTCGCATTTTACGAATGCCTGGACCATCGTGGCGTTTGCGCTGGTTGCGTCCACCATTCTCAAAGGAATTTGCGACTACTCCGGCACGTACCTGGTGAATCACGCAGGTTTCGGCATGATCACCGATCTGCGCGACGATCTTTACACCGCCCTATTACGCCGGTCGGCCGCATTTTTTTCGAAACACACTACTGGAACTTTACTCTCCACCATCATCAACGACATCGAGCGAGTACAGTACGCCATGTCGACCGTTTTGTCGGAACTCCTGCAGCAGTTCTTCACTTTTATTTCGGTGGCCATTGTGGTGGTAATCCTGGGCGGAAACCTTGCCTGGGTGTTGCTCTTGTTCGTCCCGGTGATTGTGCTCTCCTCGCGCAAAGTCGGTTCCCGCGTGCGCCATACCACCCGGCACGGCCAGGACAAACTGGCGGAAATTCAGAATATTCTGCACGAAACCATTACGGGCAATCGCATCGTGAAAGCCTTTAACATGGAGGACTGGGAGATTTCCAGGTTCCGCAACGCGGCTCGTCGCCTTTTCCGCGCGAATCTTCGCTCGGTGGCTGCCACCGCGATAAGCTCTCCGCTGATGGACGTGCTTGGGACTGTCGGGATTGCTCTTCTAATCCTTATTGGCCGCGGTCGGATCGCGCACAATCAAATGACGGCCAGCGTTTTTGTTGCTTTCATCACCGCCGTCTTCAGTCTCTACAATCCGGTCCGCAAATTCGCGCTGTTTTATAACAACTTTCAACAGGCGCTGGGAGCTTCGTCGGAAATCTTCAAGTTCATGGATCTTGAAGACGATGTCCGTGAGAAACCACGCGCCAAGGTTTTACCGAAGTTCTCCAACAGCGTTCGCTTCGAACACATCACATTCGCCTATGCCAACGACGGGGAAGAGAGACATGAAGTTCTACACGACATCGATCTCGAAGTCCGACAGGGCGAAGTACTGGCCGTTGTCGGCTCCAGCGGCGCGGGCAAGAGCACCTTGGTCCACCTGATTCCCCGCTTCTTCGATGTGACTAGCGGTCGCCTCCTGATCGACGGCAACGACGTGCGCGATGTAACCCTCGCCTCTTTGCGGGCGCAGGTTGGCATCGTCACCCAGGAGACGGTGCTGTTCAACGATACCGTGCGCAACAACATCGCCTACGGCCAGCCCCACGTTCCGCAGAAAGAAGTCCAGGCCGCTGCCTGCGCAGCACTGGCACACGATTTCATTGTGGCCCTCCCGGCAAGTTACGATACTGTCATTGGAGAGCGCGGTGTGCGGCTTTCCGGAGGCGAGCGCCAACGGTTGGGGATTGCGCGCGCGCTTCTCAAAAATGCGCCCGTCCTGATTCTGGATGAGGCCACCTCGGCGCTCGACAGCGAGTCGGAAGCTCTGGTGCAATCCGCACTGCATAATTTGATGAGCGGCCGCACCGTGTTTGTAATCGCGCACCGCCTGTCGACAGTGCGTCGTGCGGATCGTATCGTGGTGATTGAAAATGGCACGATTGCCGACATCGGCCGCCACGAAGAGTTAATGAAGAAGTTAGGAACGTACCGGCGTCTCTACGAACTGCAATTTGCCAACGCAGATTCGCCCAGAGCAGTTGCAGAAACTTAAGAACACGCCCTATGCCCATACGCTCGATGACAGGTTTTGCGCAAGTAAGAGGTGAAATCCAGCGCCCGGATGGCGACATCGCGTCCGTCCCCGCAATTCCGGTTCAGTCCAATGGACGGCTCGCTTTTGCGTTTTCGCTAAAATCAGTCAACCATCGTTTTCTGGATCTGCATTTTCGGCTTCCCTCCGGGACCGATTCGCTCGAGATGCAACTGCGGCGCCTACTGAAGGAGAAGATGGGTCGCGGCCACGTCGAAGTCTCTCTGAGCCTGGAGCGCACGAGCAATGAAACGTTCGCGCTCAACCGCGAAATTGTCGGCGGTTACATCGCTGCGTTCCGCGCCGCTGCTGCCGAGTTTTCCCCGGCCGCGGAGCCCGACCTCAACGCCGTTCTGCGCATTCCGGGCGCTCTCGACTCAGCCAATGACAGTGCCGACGGCGACATTGAAGCCGCGGTGATGGCGAAGGTTGGCGAAGCCCTGGAGCGGCTGAATCAGATGCGCGAGGAAGAGGGCCGCGGTATTGCCCGCGAACTGCGCGAGCGCATGGCTCACCTCGTCGAGGCGGGGAAGGTCGTGCAGCAGCATCGCCGGGCGGTCCTGCAGAACTACAACGAGCGGCTGCAATCCAGGCTTCAGGAGTTGCTGGGCGCAACCGTCGACAAGGAGCGAGTCCTGCAGGAAGCCGCGCTGCTCGTCGATCGCAGCGACATTCAGGAGGAAATCGTCCGCCTTGAAACGCACGTGCAACACTTTCTGGGATTGCTCGAAAAAGGCGGCGAAATCGGCAAGAAGCTGGACTTCCTGCTGCAGGAAATGAACCGCGAGGCCAACACGCTGCTTTCCAAGACCTCTGGGCTGGCGGGTGAAGCACTGAAGATTACGGAGGCTGGCCTGGCCATGAAGGCAGAAATCGAGAAGTCGCGCGAGCAGGTGCAAAACCTGGAATGAACGCAACCTACAGGCCCCTGATCTATATCATCTCGGCGCCGTCCGGCTCGGGGAAGTCGACCCTGGTCAACGAGTTGCTGAAGCTGGTTCCGGATCTAGATTTCTCGATCTCTTACACCACGCGTGCTACCCGCGGCAGCGAGCAAAATGGCAAGCAGTACCATTTCGTTTCTCGCGAAAAATTTGAGCAGATGATTCGCGACGATGAGTTCCTCGAGCACGCCAACGTCTTCGGCAATTACTACGGCACGGCACGTCGGTTCCTGCAAGAGGCGGAAGGAAAAAGGCACGATCTTCTGCTCGACATTGACGTGCAGGGAGCCGAGCAGATAAAGCGAAAGTTGCCGGAAGCCGTTAGCATCTTTGTGCTGCCTCCGGATCGCAAGACCCTGGAATGGCGCCTGCGCAAGCGCAGCGAGGACGCCGAAGAGGTGATTCATCGCCGGTTGGTCACGGCCAGTCGTGAGATTGAGAACTACGACAAGTACGACTATATTTTGATCAACGATGATCTTGGGGAATCGATCGAGAGCCTGCAGGCGATCGTTCTATCGGAACGCTTGCGGCGCTCGAGGCCGCCTCTATCTTCGGGGGAGAAGAAAATCGTGGAATCGGGGGATCGTCATCGACTGGCGAACGTCCGCGACCGGGTGGGACCGATCCTGTCGTCCTTTGGTTCCCCCCCGCCTTCGGCACGCCCCTAGATTTCGCGGTATCATTTTAGGGCGGGCCGGAAAGGGTCGTCGAAGGCCGCAAATAGAGTAAAGCGGGACAAGCCTGAGAGTGGGCTGGGTTTTGTGGAACGCATTGTTCGACGTTCGGCAGTAGTTAAACTTCGAACCTGTTTTTAAGGGAGAGTCCCAATGAAGTTGATCGAAGGCTTTGACAGCAACTACCGATACATCTTGGTGGCAGCGCGGCGGGCGCGGCAACTCCAGTCGGGTGCGCCGCCGGTGGTCGACACCAATTCCCGCAAGCCATGCCGCATCGCGCAGGACGAAATCCGTGCCGGCAAGGTGAAGTGGGAGATTCCGGAAACCCGCACCGCCGCCGAGCAAGCGGAAGAAGCGCTCAACAAGGCGCTGGGCCAGGACTGAAGACATTATTGATTTCGTGATTGTTGATTGCTGACTGCGAAAACGCAGGTTCGGGATCAGCGGTTTTGAATCAGCAATCAAAAATCAACAACCAAACCTTCCATGAAAATAGTTCTGGGCGTCACCGGAGGAATCGCGGCCTACAAGGCGGCGGAAATTGTCCGCTTGCTGCAGCATCGTGGCATCCGTGTGCAAGTCGTGATGACGCGCGCCGCCCAGGAGTTCGTACGTCCCCTCACCTTCGCCGCTCTCTCCGGAGAAAAAGTCATTACCGGCATGTTCGCGCCGAGTGAAGAACATGAAGGGCAAGAACCCAACATCGATTCCGCCATCGAGCACATCGCGGTCGCGCAATCCATCGATGCGCTCGTGGTTGCGCCTGCGACGGCCGACGTTCTCGCGCACTTCGCGCAAGGAATCGCCTCGGACTTTCTGACCACGCTTTATCTCGCCACCACCGCGCCGGTTGTGGTTGCGCCCGCCATGAACGTCGACATGTGGAATCATCCCGCCACGCAGGCCAATCTCCAAGTCCTGCGGCAGCGGGGCGTGAAAATTGTTGAGCCCGGCGCAGGCTACCTGGCTTGCGGAATGACCGGCTCGGGACGGCTTGCGGAGAACGAAGCCATTGTTGCCGCGGTGATGGAGGCTCTCGGTGCGTCCCAGGATTTCAGCGGCGAAACCGTGCTGATCACAGCCGGCCCGACGCGCGAAAAAATCGATCCCGTACGCTATCTCACCAACCGCTCCAGCGGCCGCATGGGCTATGCTCTCGCTGAGGCCGCCTTGCGCCGCGGCGCGCGCGTTCTTCTGGTCAGCGGACCCACGTCGCTCACTCCGCCCGGAGCCGCCGAGCTGACGAGAGTCGAGTCGACGGAAGAAATGCGCGCCGCGGTGCTCAAACTGTTTTCCCAGGCGAGCGTCGTGATCAAGACCGCCGCTGTCTCCGACTATCGCCCGAAAGCCGCGGCGGTCCAGAAAATCAAGCGCAAAGACCCGATGACTCTGGAACTTGAGGCCACGCCCGACATTTTGAAAGAACTTTCTCTCAAGAAGGGATCACAAATAATGGTGGGCTTCGCCGCCGAAACGGAAAACGTTCTGGAGAGTGCGCGCCAGAAGCTGGTATCGAAGAATCTCGACGCTATTGTTGTCAACGACGTTTCGCGCGAGGGCGTAGGTTTTGATTCCGACCGCAACGCGGTCACCATCATCAGTCGCGACCAGGTCGTCGATGTTCCGGAAACTACGAAGTGGGAAGTCGCCCAGCGCGTTCTCGACCAGGTGGTGCGACTGCGCCAGCACCGTAAATCGCCCGTGAACGCCTGATCCAATCACGCTGGACCATTCTGCATTACAATCTAGAAACCGATGCCCCTCACGCTTGAGCCGGATCTGCGGCGCGCGCTCGCCGAACGTGTTCGTTACTGCAATGAGATGGGCATCTACGATTTTTACCGTCGCGAACCGCGAGTCTCCGAATCCGCATCAGTCACTGCCGAAGTGGATGATCTGTCTTTATCTCCAACATCCCGGGAACTGAGAGAGGAAATGGCCGCAAAAAAATCCGCCGTAGTTGCGAAGGCCGCCGATAACAACATTCTGCAGGTGCTGACTCCGCATGCAGAGCAAAGGGTTGCCGATCCCATAGCCGCGCTCAAACTGATTCGCGAAGATCTGGGCGATTGTACTCGCTGCAAACTGCATCAACAGGGCCGGAAACAGATCGTGTTTGGCGTAGGCAATCCGCACGCCGAATTAATGTTCGTGGGCGAGGGCCCAGGCGCCGACGAAGACACGCAGGGCGAGCCCTTTGTGGGACGGGCCGGACAGTTGCTCAACAACATGATCAAAGCGATGGGCATTCGGCGCGAGGATGTCTACATTGCGAACATTGTGAAATGCCGTCCCCCGGGCAATCGCACGCCGGAGCGCGACGAGTGCGAAACCTGCTCACCGTTTCTCATGCGGCAGATCGCCGTGGTCAAGCCGAAGGTCGTAGTGGCGCTCGGCGCGGTAGCCGCGAAAAACCTGCTCGCTATCAACGCGCCGATGTCGGAACTTCGCGGCCGCTTTTACGATTTCATGCCCCCCGGCGCACAAAGCAGCGACCACTCCTGGCAGGGAACGAAGCTTGCGGTGACCTACCATCCGGCGTTCCTTCTTCGCGATCCGCGCCAGAAAGGCGAAGCGTGGAAGGATTTGCAGATGGTCATGAAATATCTGGGACTCGAGCCTCCCAAAAAAGCCGCCGAATAAACCGGCGATTTATCTTTCCTCCGGCGTCACTGCTATTCTCTGAAAACGATGCCCGAATTCTGTGACGTCGCTGTGCCCGTACCGCTGGATATGGTCTTCACCTACCGTGTTCCCGCGGATGCCACGCCAGTGGTTGGCGGGCGCGTGTTGGCGCTACTTCGCCAGCAGCGCATGACGGGTATCGTCGTCGAACTTCACGATCGCAAACCGTCCGTCGCCACAAAGAGCATTCTCACTGTGCTCGACGCAACGCCCGTGCTCGATGAGCAGTTGCTGCACCTGGGCCGCTGGATTGCCGACTACTATCTCGCCCCTCTCGGCGAAGTGTTCCGCACCATGCTGCCGCTGAACGCGGAGTTCAAACGTTCGATCGGCTATCGCCTCACCGAAGCGGGCCAGATGGCACTGTACCAGGCAGGCATGTCTGGATCGTCCGCCCGTTCGAGGCGCACTCCTGAGGAACAAGCCGCCGAGTTCCGCGTTCTCGATTATCTGGCGGGATGCATCTCTGAAAGCGACCTGGGCCCGGAGAGCGGGATTGGGAAGGGAGAGAGTGGGGTTGGGAAGGGCACGGCTTCAGCCGTGCCGTTAAATTCCACTGTAAACCGGGCTTTAGCCCCTGAGGAAGCCATCCTCGTGCGAGAAGAGACTCTCCGTTCCGCAACCCGCGTCTCCAAAGCCATTGTCGCTGGAATGGTTCGCAAGAAATGGCTGGCACGCGAAGATGTGTCCGCCGCTCGGGATGCCACGCGTACGATGAAGGTCGCAGTACTGAAATCCGCCGACGGCAAACTGAACGACAACCAACGGACACTGGTCGACGCGCTGGCTGCTTCCGGGGGAAGAGTTCCGGTAACCACGCTGCGGTCGCTCGACGTTCCGCAAACCACACTCACCACGCTGGTTCGGCGTGGACTCGTCGAGATTCTGGAAGAGCCTGAGGAATTCACCGTCTCGCGCTCCAAGCCGCGGCCATCTCTCTTCGACTTCGATTTGAATCTCGCGCAGCAATCCGCGCTCACGCGCTTGCGCGAAGGTGTAGCAGCGCGCAAGTTCGCGGGCATGTTGCTGCATGGCGTCACCGGCTCGGGCAAGACTGCGGTATATCTGGCAGGCATGCGCGCCGTGCTCGAGGCCGGGCGCTCTGCCATCCTGCTCGTGCCTGAAATTGGCCTGACGCCAGCCGTCGCCGCCGATCTGCATCAGATCTTCGGCGACGAAGTTGCCATCCTGCACTCCGCGCTCTCCGACCGCGAACGCGCCGAGCAGTGGCACCGCATCAGGCGCGGCGAAGCGCGCATGGTCGTGGGGACACGATCTGCAGTCTTTGCTCCGGTGGCCGATCTCGCGCTGATCATCGTCGACGAGGAGCACGACTCCTCTTACAAACAGGAAGAGACGCCGCGTTACCACGCCAGCGATATTGC
>PLEA01000582.1 GCA_003136335.1 Acidobacteriaceae bacterium
CGCCATGAACCGCCGCACGTTTCTGGAAACCGCAACCACGGTTACCGCCGCCACTCTATTAACCAGTCGCCTGGGTTGGGCTGCCGACGACCACAAAATCGAAAAAGTCGGCGTGCAACTCTATACCGTGCGCGACCAGATGAAAGATGACTTCGACGGGACCATCGCCAAGGTCGCACAGATCGGCTACAAGGAAGTGGAATTTGCCGGATACTTCGGTCGCACCGGCCAGCAAGTCCGCGCCGTGGTCGACAAGAACGGTCTCTCCGCAGTTTCCACTCATGTTCAATACGACGAGCTCGACGAGAAGTTTCCCTCCCTCATCGAAACCTCCAAGACCATTGGCATGAAGTACATTGTCTGCCCCTGGATCCCCGAAGAGCTCCGCAAGTCCCCGGACATCTGGAAGCAGGCCGCCGAGAAGTTCAACCACGCCGGCGAGCAGACCAAGAAGGCCGGGATCCAGTTCGCCTATCATAATCACTGGTTCGAGTTTCTTCCCGTCAATGGCAAGCTTCCCTACGATGAACTTCTCAAAGAGTGCGACGCGAATCTGGTGAAGATGGAAATGGATCTTTGTTGGATTACGGTTGCTGGCGCCGATCCCCTCAAGTACTTCGACCGCTATCCCGGACGCTTCCCGCTGGTCCATGTTAAAGATATGAAGAAGCTTCCCCCGGTTTCTCAGGCAGGTTCCCAGGATTTTGGCAGCTCGTTGACAGACATGACCGCAGTCGGCAGCGGCATCATCGACTGGAAAAAGATTTTCGCGCAATCAGACAAGGCGGGGATCAAGCATTACATCGTGGAGCACGACAAGCCCGAGAATCCCTTCGAGAGCATCACGAAAAGCTACGAATACCTGAACAAGCTGCGCTGGTGAGTTGAGCGTGAACGATGACGTCGATCACCACATCCCAATCGGCCGCACGGCGGCGAGCCTCTGCCGCGGTGTTGGTTACTCTCTTCCTTCTGAGCACGTCCTGCGCGAAGAAAGCGGGGCGGATGTCTATCCCGGCGGCGCTTTCAACCTACAACGACAGCAGGGGCGGGAGTGGTGGAGGCGGTGGGGAGAGCTTCGTAAATCCACTCAGCGTCGCACTTGCGTCTTCCGGTCAATCCGACACTATCGATACCCGCAGGATCATTCGCAACGGATCTCTCGATCTGCTGGTCAATGACGTCGGGCAATCGATTGACAAGATCGGGTCGATCGTCACCGGCATGGGAGGCTTCGTAGAGAAGTCGACGCAGACCAATAGCGGCGGTCATTCCGCGTCTGTCACCATCCGGGTTCCATCCGCTCGCCTCGACCAAGTCATAGCCCAGATCAAAGGTTTAGCTACAAGTGTTGACCGCGAGAGCGTAGAGGTGCGCGACGTCACGCGCGAATACATCGATCTGGACGCCCGTCTTCGGAACGCTCAGGCCGAAGAAGCGCAATACCTGCAGATTCTGAAACGCGCCACGACTATCAAAGACACCCTCGATGTCACCGAAAAACTTAGCGACGTGCGCGGCCGGATCGAGCAACTCCAGGGCGAAATGAAGTTCCTTACGGCGCAGATCGATATGTCGACTTTGGAGATCTTGCTGCGAGCTGATGCCGACGCGGCGGTAGCGGGAATTCATTGGCGTCCGCTGCGCCAGGCGAGGGCTTCCGTGAGCGAGATGATCTCAGGACTCGCCGACTGGGCGGATTCGGCAATCGCGTTTTTCATTAATCTGCCACTCATCGCTGTTTGGTTCCTATCGGTTTTTGCGCTGGTCGTAGTCGCGTTTCGCGTCCTGCGGTTCTTGGGGCGACGGTTCGGGCCGAGGAAAAGCTGGCGACTACCTTGGAAGCACCCGGCACCGACTGTCCCTACACCGGGTCCGGGTTAAGAGGCTATGTATAAAACTCAAAATGAGGCAATCCGAAGTGCTGCTGACAAGTGAAGCTCATCCTCGCGCAACGGCGCTCTGACTGAACTTTACTGTATGTTGTTCGGGGTTCAATAGGCTGTCTCAGGGGAGACCCATGCAAGTCGTTCGTTCACCCAAAGTCTATGACGTTTGCATTATCGGCTCCGGCGCCTCGGGGGGCACTGCGGCCAAGGTACTCACCGAGGGCGGTCTGAGTGTCGCGTTGCTCGAGGCCGGGCCTCCCGTGGTTCCGGAAAGAGATTACAAAGAACACGTTTGGCCTTACGACCTGCCGCATCGCGGCGCGGGTGTGGGAGGCCGGGCGCGCCAGGGCCTCGAAGATGAATTCCTCGCCCCCAATGGTGCTTGGGAAATCGAAGGCGAACCGTACGTTTCCGCTCCCGGTTCAAAGTTCCGCTGGTTCCGTTCCCGCATTGTCGGTGGACGCACCAACCATTGGGGACGCATCGCCCTCCGCATGGCTCCGGTGGATTTCAAAGTGCGCTCCCATGACGGCATGGGCGACGACTGGCCGCTCAGCTATGACGACGTAGCGCCGTACTACGACAAAGTCGAGTCCTACATCGGAGTCTTCGGGACGAAGGAAAACATTCCCAGCGCCCCCGACGGAATTTTTCTGCCGCCGCCCAGGCCCCGCTGTACCGAAACCGTCATCAAGAAGGCCTGCGACAAGCTGAACATCCTCTGCGTGCCTTCTCGCCTGGCGATCTTGACCCAGCCCCACAATGGCCGTGCCGCCTGTCATTACTGCGCGCAATGCGGACGCGGATGTATCACTGCGTCCAACTTCAGTTCGAGCCAGGTGATGATTCCGCCGGCGGAAAAGACGGGACGCTTGACGCTGGTAACCGGCGCGATGGCGCGGGAACTTGTCGTGAACAAAGACGGCAAGGTGGAAGCGGTTTCGTACATCGATAAGGCGACCCGCGAAGGAAAGCGCGTTCACGCGCGGGTTTTCGTCGTCGCCGCCAGCGCCTGCGAATCCGCGCGGCTGCTGTTGAACTCCAGGTCTACCCTCTTTCCTGACGGGCTGGCCAATTCCTCCGGCGTCGTAGGCCGCAATCTGATGGACACGGTCGGCAGCGACGGAGGCGGATACTTCCCCGCGTTGGAAAAAATGCCGGCGCACAATCACGATGGCGTGGGCGGAATGCACTTGTATTTGCCGTGGTGGAAGTTCGATCGCAAGAACGAATTCCTTCGCGGCTACCACACCGAATTCGGCGGCGGACGCGGCCTGCCCGGCGTCGGCGATAATGACGACCTGTGTGATGACTTTGAGGGTTACGGCTCCGCTCTCAAACGCGAGTGCAAGAAAAAATACGGTACGTACATCGGATTCTCCGGTCGCGGCGAGATGATCCCCAACGAAAACTGTTATTGCGAAATCGATCCTGCGGCCGTGGATCAGTGGGGTATTCCCGTGCTCCGCTTTCACTGGAAGTGGAGCGACAACGAAATCAAGATGGCGAAGGACATGCAGGAAACCTACCGCGAAATCGTGGAAAAGGCAGGTGGAATCTACGTCACCCCCACGAGCCGAGATGGACCGAATCCCTATGGGATCGCCGATGGCGGCATGATCATTCACGAAGTGGGTACGGTTCGCATGGGAGAGCATGCCTCGACGTCCGCTTTGAACCAGTACTGCCAGGCGCACGACGTAAAGAATTTATTTGTGACCGACGGAGCCAGCTTTGTCACCAACGCCGACAAGAATCCCACGTTGACCATCATGGCGCTGACCTGGCGTGCTTCCGATTATTTGCTGGAACAGGCGAAGAAAGGGAATCTGTAGCCGGAGCGCGGTCTATGCCCATTTCACGACGAGACATTCTCAAGTCGCTCACGGTCACTGCGATCGCGGGTTCGGTTTTGCGGGTAATTCCGCTGGAGGCTGCCGAATACGCTCATCGCATGGTGCGCGCGGAAAAAGCCGCGGCGGAAAACCAGGTCTATGCACCCAAGTTTTTTTCGGCTCATGCTTACAAGACGCTGCAGGCGCTCTGTCAGACCATCATTCCGTCCGATGAAGACGCAAAGGGAGCGATCGAGGCCGGCGCGCCTGAGTTTATCGATTTGATCACGAGCGAAAACAAGGACTATCAGGTCGCTCTCGGCGGCGGACTGATGTGGCTCGACAACAACTGCATCGATCGCTACGGCAGTGCCTATCTCAATTGCACACCGCAACAGCAGAAAGAGATTCTCGACCTTATCGCCTACCGCAAGAATGCAAAGAACGATCCCAGCCTGGGGCAAGGCATCGAATTCTTCGCATTCTTGCGCAAGCTCACCGCCGACGGTTTCTTTACCAGCGAAATCGGCATTAATTACCTCGGCTACATCGGGAACACGTTTCTTAAGGAGTTTCCCGGCTGTCCGCCCGTGCCGGGGGCATAGCGCGTCTGATATCCAGGTATCTCTCACAAAACAAGGTAGATCTACCTACTTGCTTATGGTACAAATTAGGATATAATACTATCCATTAATGGATAGAGGAATGAACGTCTTAGCTTCGATTCCTGATCTCGGCCTTGATCTTCGCAAGCTGCCAGACTTGGCGGATCCGGCCACCCGTGTGCGCCTCAGCCCGCCGGCTGTCTCCGCGTTCTTCGCGATTGTTGAGAAGTGGGAACTGCGGAACGAAGACGCGATGGCGCTTCTCGGCGGAGCCTCTCACGGGCGCTATTACGGACTGAAAAAGAATCGCAAGGGCGTCCTCTCGCAGGATGAGCTCACTCGCATCTCGCTCCTGATCGGCATCTTCAAGGCTCTGAATATTCTCTTCAATCAGCGCCTCGCGAACCAGTGGACGTCGCGCCCGAACTCGAACCCTATGTTCAACAATGCCGCGCCGTTGGAGTTCCTAGTCCGTGGCGGAGTTCCGGGGATGATCGGTGTCCGCCGCCTGCTCGATCATCGTCGCGGCGGCCGATAAACCTCTGATAAGACAGTGCTCGCAACCACTTCCATCGACCAGCGCGATACTCATCGCCTGATTCCCGCTCAGTTCGCCGACGGCGGCGCCCCTGTACTCGCGCGTCTCACCGAAGACCCCAAGACGCTCGAAGGCATATTTGCACTCGACAATGCTACGAATGACCGTCTGCTCGCAGAATCGCGATTGTCTCGCGGAGTGGATGAACGGGAGCTAGTGTTCGGAATTCCTTCGTATCGAATTATCAACGCTGCCTTCTGCCACCCCTCGCCCGCCGGATCGCGCTTCAGTTCAGCGGACCGAGGCGCATGGTACGCATCGCTCGAGGTGGAAACCTCGCAGGCGGAGGTGGCCTATCACCGCCAATTGTGGCTCAGAGAGACCGCATGGGAGGAAGAAGACACCGCAGACTACCTCGACTACCTCGCGGACTTCCGTGCGGAATTCCACGATCTTCGTGCTTCCGCCGAGCACGCTGCTAACCACTCCGATTGTCTTTCGCCCACCAGTTACGCGGCCTCGCAGGCGCTCGCAAGCCAATTGCTTGAGGTGGGCTCCGCTGGAATCGTCTACCCCTGCGTCCGCCGCGCAGGAGGAACCTGCATCGCCTGCTTTCGCCCCGTGCTGGTCACGAACGTGCGCAAAGGTAGCGTCTTCACGTTCGTATTTCCCGATTCACGCACTCCTCCGACCATTCGCCGTGCGTAGCGGCAATACTGCAGCGTCACGCCTTCCCGAACGGTGCTTCCAACGACAACGGCTTTGGCGTGAACAACTCTGCGCCGTTTTCCATGATGTGCATGTCGTCTTCAATCCGGATTCCGAACTCACTGCGAATATAAATTCCCGGTTCATTGCTGGTGGTCATGTTGGCTTGCAGCTTGGTTGGGTTGCCGCGGACCAGGTAAGGCCACTCGTGCCCATCCATGCCCATGCCGTGTCCGAGGCGGTGAGTAAAGTATTTGTAATCGGGACCATACCCTCCGTCGGTGACGACTTTCCGGGCCGCTGCATCCACGGAGCCGCACTCGGTTCCCGGCCGCGCGGCCGCCAGCGCTGCCGACTGGGCACGGAGCACAATGTCGAACACGCGGTTCATTTTGTCGGAGGCCTTGCCCAGCACGTACGTGCGCGTGATGTCCGACTGGTATCCTTCCACCGCGCATCCGCCATCCATAAGAACGATGGTGCCCTCGTGCACGACTTGCGGCGTCACCGACCCGTGAGGAAACGCCGAAAACTCGCCCACCTGCACCTCTGCGCCGCCAGTAAAGCCCAGCCGCTCGTGCGCTTTCTGCACCAGAGCTTCCAGTTGCGGTTGCGTCATCCCGTCTTTTACCGCCAGATATGCGGCCTCGTAGGCCGCAAGCGTCACCTGGGCCGCCAGTCGCATCGAGGCAATTTCGTGAGCGCTCTTGAGCATGCGGCAACCGGCGGTAACAGGGGTCGCGCTTGCGATGTTCGCTTGCGAAGCGGCTTTGGCGATGCCATCGGTAAAGACGAACCGCATCGTCTCCTCAAATCCCAGCTTGCCGCTGGCGATCCCGCGATCCTTCAGGCCCTGTGCGATGCGCTGGTACGGGCTCTCGTCTTCCTGCCAGACCCGCACATCGGGCTGCTCACCATCGGGCGCGTTGGTGATCTGCTCGCGCGCCCGTCCTTCCTCAAAAGCCGGACACACATAGAACGCCGCGCCTTTGGCGGGTAGCACCAGCGCGAACGTGCGCTCCCCACCCCACCAGCGGATGCCGGTGAAGTAACGCAGCGACGTGCCTTCCATCAGCACGATGGCGTCGAGCGCGTTCTCGCTCATCAGTTGGCGGGCGCGTTCCTGGCGTTCCTGGCGCTCTGCGCGCGTGATCGGAGTGGCCTCGCTTTTCCGCGATTTCAACTTAGCCAGCGACGGCGGCAAGGAACTATCGTCCCCATTCTCCGCTGCTGCAGCGGCCGCCAGCGAGCGGGATGCCACCGCCATCCCCGCCGTCACACTGCTCACTTCCAGAAATCGTCGCCGCGAGATCATGAACCCTCCCAGGTTGAGAATAGAATCCGGCCATTATAAGAGGTCTTAGGTCTGAGGTCTGAGGTCTGAAGTCCATCTTTCGTTCACTCCAACTCGGCGGTGATGAAGAATTCCTGCGACGAAGTGTCGTACTCGACGCGAAGGACATTTGGCTTGCAGCAGACCTGGCAGTCTTCGACATAGTTCTGGCGGCGTCCGGCGGACTCGTCAACGGAGGTTGTGTTCCATTCTCCACAAGCAGCGCATTGGAAACCGGATTCCATGGGTAGACAAAAAGCATACCGCAGCGGCTGGAGTTGGGAAGCTCTGAAGTCCGAGGTCGGTAGTGGTCAGTCTGATTTCCACAGGCTGACTCAAGTGCGTCGACAAATCTTGTTAGTCTGGACAGCGGAGGTGGAGCGCTTCCCTTTACCGTCCGGTGGAGCCATTCCGGTGGACCCGGCCGCCTCGAAAGAAGCGGTGACGCACCATGCTTTGGGCAAGGAGAAAAAAGATGACTGCCAAGACGACTACAAGCAGGAACTTTCCAATTCCTGACGAGGGTGGCTTTCGCCCTGCAGGGGCCGTCGTATTCAAATGAGTTCTCATCAGAGCTGGTGTCTCGGCCAGATCAGGCTTTTGGCCCACCTTCTCGCCGAGCGCTTGCAGGATAAGCCCTTTGTCAACTCGCTTTGTGGCGGACGTCGTTTCGGGCAGCAGACCGCACAGTTCTTCGATGCTCCGAACTATCTTTGCTTGCTCGACTAGGCATGACGCTATGATGATGCCACGGAATCGGTGCGGATGCGATGCCCTGTAGAAATCAGACTGACCCACTGCCCTGAGGTCGAAGTACTCGCCGTCCTACTTCGCTCGCGCTATAGTTAGCAATTCATCGGCATCCCAGAAAGGATCGACCACAATGGCGACTGGCTACAGCGCTGGCAGAATGGTGGCCCACAATATGGTGACCACGCAGTTTGAACTCGACGGCTTCCGCGTGACGCGCACGCTAGGCGTGGTACGCGGCATCGTGGTGCGCTCGCGTTCGATTTTCGGAACCATCGGCGCCGGCCTGCAGACCTTGGTCGGCGGCAACATCACGTTGCTCACCAACCTGTGCGAGAAGACGCGCCAGGAAGCCTTCGACCTGATGCTGCAGCATGCCGCAGAGTTAGGCGGGAACGCCGTGGTCGGCGCGCGCTACGACGCCACCGAGGTCATGCAGGGAGTCACCGAAGTGCTCGCCTATGGCACGGCCGTGTTTGTTGAACCCGCGAAGTAGGAATCGCAGGAAGCACGATCCGCGGCAGAGGTCGCCGCGGCAGGGACGGGTCACAGACCCGTCCCCTTCCGAAACAAACGTTGTCCTCGAAACTCCTTCCGCGCACGCCTTCGCTCTCAGCCTTGCTAACCTTTGAGCCTGACTTCCCTCATTGGCATGGCAGGCGAACTAGCTGTTGCTGGAGAGGCTTCTTTGTACAGAGAACCTGCGACCAGCGCAGTTAAAATAGCGCCCAGCCACATCTCAACCATCCACCCAAACGGAAGTGCGCGGCCCACGGCCGACCAAGTCGCCTGCGCGAAGTTGTCCGGGAAGCCGGCGAAGAAGCCCACCAGAAAGCCGATCTTCAGCGCCGTGCCGGGACCGGGCCCTAGGCCCTGCCGCGCCCAGGCATAAAGATGCGCGACCGCGATCGCCAGGATAAACAGCAGCCCGATCCACAAGGCCACAAAAAAAGGATACCGCGGCGTTTTCAGAAAATGCCCGGCATTCTGGGCCGCCACGTAGCGTGCATCGGTAATAACGTAGTGGCCCACGAGATAGCTCCACAGCGTCCACACTGCGCCTCCCGCCAAACCGCCCAGCCAAATTCTGCCTCTGTTGAGTGACATGCTGCGCCTCCTCCGACAATGGATTGAGAAAAGGGCCCTGGGACGAATGCGCGCAGTGTACACCAAATCGATCGCAGCAGGCGATCTGCCGGCCCGCGCCCGAGCGGACAACCGAGGCGGCTGTCCCTCCCTGAGCCTTCCTAAGACAGGAGTCTCAGCAGGACCTGCTGGCTGAGCGAAGGTGCCTTGCATCTGGCGGCGGACGAAGATCGCGTTGCCGAACGCGCCCAGAAATCCGAAGCCGACTTCGTATTCAATCACCTCGCGGACGAGCGTCCCGGCAACCCCTGTGCGCGTTTCCGCTCTGAATTCGTGACGGTGATGCCAGCTCTTGAATGGACCCTTGTCCTGCATGTCGGCGAAGTAATGATGCCATTCGAACTCGGTGATGCGTGCGATCCACTGCGCGCGCACCGGTAGAAAAGGGAAGACCGAAAAGATGTGACGATGGTGGAACCGACGCCAGCCGCCAGATCCCGCGCCCACAACTGGTGGAGGCGGCGCCACGCGCCTGAGTCGGACAATTTTCGTGTCGCTGGCTGCCAGCATGATGCGAGGAAGGTTCTGCGGATTCGAGAAGAACGCGAAGACCCGCTCGACGGGGAACGGAACCCACTGCTCGAACTGCATATGGTGAAACATTCGATTGCGTTAAGGGATGGCAGTCAGTCGATGGTGCAGCGATCCGCAAGACTCGCTCCGCCGCCGCCCACCCGATCCGCGATTTCCACAATAAAATCCGCGCCAGTCGCGGAGATCAAGTAAAATCTTAGCGAAAGAATAGCGAAAGAACCAAGGCCATAAACCCAACCCCTTGTGGTCCTTCAATTGGTGAACCACAAGCCTTCGTACTTTCCCGAATCACTGTCCAAGTGAGTGAGGCACCATCAAGTTTCTGCTTGACAATAAACGACTTAGGGCTAAGATGTGGTACAAAGTGGTACGAAGTGGTGTAGACAGTTAAGGCCGTGGGAAGCGCGAGCTGAAAACGAGGCGCCGGTGGAAATCCGACCCAATAGCACGACAGACAGCCCGAACCGCCCGACTTTGACCGATCTTTGCACCGCTTTGGCCTCTTTGGCGGCAGTCGTTGTGGCTAATCGAAGGAACGCCCCGGTAAGCGGAACTGGCCTTCGTAAGGGTTTTAAACATGTTTCGCGGCAATCATCCAACCCGGGTCGACGAAAAAGGACGCCTCAAGGTCCCGGCCGAGTTCAAGAGGGTGATCGACGAGAAATACGGTCAGCAATTCTACATCACAAGTCTGGATGGCAAGGTTGCTCAGGTGTATCCCTTCGAGGAATGGGAGAGGATCGAGCAGAAGTTGGCCGGGCTCTCCAATTTCAATCCTACGAAGAAAAAATTTCTGGACCGGACGAACTACTACGGGCAGCAGGTCGAGATGGACGGACAGGGACGGTTGTTGCTGCCGCAGTTGCTGCGCGAGACCGGGCAGATCAAGGGCGAGGTAGCGGTTCTGGGAAACTTGACGTATCTCGTGGTCAGGAATCTGGAGCTGTTCAAGCGAGAGATCGAAGAAGAAAAGTTCACGCCTGACGATGAGAAGACGCTCGACGAANNCATTTGATTGGCCTCGATAAAGATCCTGCAGCGCTGGCCATCGCGCGCGAAAAACTGGTCATTGGTCGTTCGTCGTTCGTCGTTGGCGAGGTGCCTGGCGAACGACCAACGACCGACGACCAACGACCGACCTTGGACTGGCCGACGATTACGTTGCTGCATCGCTCGTTTGCAGAAGTTGCCAAGGGCCAGCGACCAGCGAGCATCGACGGCATCCTGGCCGACGTCGGGATGAGCAGCCTGCAATTGGACGATGCGGCGCGCGGATTTAGTTTTCAGGCGGATGGACCGCTAGACATGCGGATGGACCCGCGGTCGGAGCG
>PLEA01000008.1 GCA_003136335.1 Acidobacteriaceae bacterium
TGGTTCAGCGACCATTTCTCGCGGCGCTGGATCGCAGCCGCCGGGTATCTTGTTTTTGCTGCGGTTTATTTTGTTTTCGGGCGAGCTCCCTCCACACTCGCCATATGGATCACGATGGCCGTGTACGGTTTGTACTACGCGTTGACGCAGCCGGTGCTGAAGGCTCTGGTGGTGGAGACTGTTGGACAGGAGGTGCGAGGACGCGCGCTGGGAATGTATTTCTTCGTGACCAGCGTGGCCACCCTTGCAGCCAGCCTGATCACCGGAGAACTGTGGAAGCACTACGGCGCGGGAGTTCCGTTTTATTTTTCCGCAGGGCTGGCGGGGATCTCGGCGGTGTTGCTGGTGGTCAAGCCCGGCGCGGGACGCGGGACTGGCGCTTAATCGCAGGGTCACAGTATTTCAGGCGTCCCCCCGGGACGCGGTTCCGATTATGCTAACTTACCCGGCGTTGAAACGCCGGGCTATTGTCAGGCTGTCCTATTGGACGCTTCGATTCTCGCAGGCATGAACGAATGTGCAGGCGTGGATGTGAGTGGCACGTACGTATGTGCAGGCATGTATGCACGTCACATATGTATTGAGTGCTGCCTCTAGGGTGTCTCTCTTGATGTTTCCTCGGTGCGGAGGCTGGATGTAGAGGTGCGGCTACGAGCTTCTGGGAATTTGTGGGATCCAGCGTAGTAGAGCAAGAGCAGAATCTGTGCGGCGATCCCGGCGCAGGTGTCGAGAAGGACGTCGCGCGGGGTGCCGGTGCGTGAAGGGATGAAGCTCTGGTGCCATTCGTCCAGGCTGGCGACCACGGCGGTTCCCAGCACCGCGAGAGCCGCCCAACGACGAGCCCACCTGGCGCCATTGACGACCGGCAGGGTTTCGCGCCAGGCGCGGAATAGCAGAATGCTCAGCGTGCCGTAGCCGAAGACGTGTCCGCCCTTGCGGAGGTAGAAGTGCCAGTGTTCGAAACGCACGTGGTTTATGCCGAACAGAAAATGCAGCAGAGGATAGAGAATCTGGCTGGTATTGTGGGCAGAGAGATAAGTGGTGGACTCAATGGCAATGACGACCAGCCACAGGATTGCGGCGATCCAGGCCTTCAGAATAGCGTGGCGGTCGGTGCTCAAGGGAGTGTGGTGCTTCTGGTGATGAAGTCCCCAACCTTCGCAAAAAATGCGAAGGTTGGGGCACTCAGATTCCCGGATGGGATACCGACATTCTTACTCGATCGCATAGTTGGGGGCCTCGCGGGTGATCATTACGTCGTGGACGTGGCTTTCGCGGAGGCCGGCGCCGCTGATGCGGACGAAGCGCGTCCTCTGCAGGAGTTCGGGAATCGTGGCGCAGCCGCAGTAGCCCATGCCAGATTTCAGTCCGCCGACCATCTGGTGAACGATCATCGCCACCGAACCGCGGTAAGGAACGCGCCCCTCAATGCCCTCGGGGACGAGTTTGGCGAGGCGGTTGGAATCGCCGTCGGAGGCGGAGACCGCGGCCGAGGAATCGCCTTCCGTGCTCTGGAAGTAGCGCTCGCTGGATCCCTGCGCCATGGCGCCAATCGAACCCATGCCGCGATACGACTTGAAGGAGCGGCCTTGATAGAGAATCAATTCGCCTGGACTTTCGTCGGTACCGGCGAAGAGCGATCCGATCATGACGGCACTGGCGCCCGCGGCCAGTGCCTTGGTCACATCGCCGGAATATTTTATGCCGCCGTCGGCGATGATGGGGACGCCGGAGTCTTTAGTGGCGCGGTAGGCCTCGGCGATGGCGGTGATCTGCGGCACGCCGGCGCCGGTTACGACTCGCGTGGTGCAAATCGAGCCAGGTCCGATGCCAACCTTGATGCCGTCGGCACCGGCGCGAGTCAGTTCGCAAGCGCCGTCAAACGTGGCCACGTTGCCCGCCAGCAGTTCGATATGGGGTAATTTCGATTTCACCAACTTCACTGCGTCGAGCACTTTTGTGGAGTGTCCGTGAGCGCTGTCGATGGCGATCACATCGACTTTGGCTTCGGCCAGTTCCTGCGCGCGCTCGAGAAAATCTCCAGTGGCGCCGATGGCCGCGCCCACGCGCAGACGGCCTTGGGAGTCTTTGGCGGCGTTGGGATATTTCAGCTTCTTCTGAATGTCTTTGACCGTGATCAAACCCTTCAGGTTGTACCTGTCATCGACCACGAGAAGTTTCTCGACCCGGTGCTCGTGGAGAATTTTTTCCGCCTCTTCGAGCGTAGTTCCGACTGGCACGGTGATGAGGTTTTTCTTGGTCATCACTTTGTCGATGGGAATATCGAAGCGAGTTTCAAAGCGCAGGTCGCGGTTGGTGAGGATGCCGACCAGTTTGCCGTGATCGGTGATGGGGACGCCGGAAATTTTGTACTTGCGCATGACTTCGAGCGCATCGCTCACTCGGTCGGTGGCCGACATGGTTACCGGATCGACGATCATTCCGCTTTCCGAACGCTTCACCTTGTCGACTTCGTTGGCCTGCTGCTCGATGGTCAGGTTGCGGTGAATAATTCCCAGGCCGCCCTGCTGCGCCAGCGCAATCGCCATGTGCGACTCCGTGACAGTATCCATGGCGGCGCTCACCACCGGAATGTTCAGGCTGATGTTGCGGGTGAGTTGCGTGTGAGTGCTGGCCTGCGCGGGAATTACATCGGAGCGAGCGGGCAGTAGAAGGACGTCATCAAATGTGAGAGCCTCAGGAACGGGGAAATGAATCATAATTTTCTCTGGAATTCCCAGCCGTGTAGGTAAATATTCATTCTAGAGATGGCGGGGGATTGAGGCAAATGGGGTGAGCAGTCAGTTTCGAGATAGTCGCTTCTCCTGGTGCGCTATAGGCTCGAATTGATTTTCTGAAGGATGGGGCGGGTCTGTTGCTCGCCGACCGACCCGTGGTCCTACCTATCGCACATCGGGCAGCGGCAAGTGAGGTTCCTCCGCGCGTGAAGCAAAGCACGCGCTGTCGGAATGACAACACATAAGCTAATTTCTGGCTCCGGACCACGCTTCCTGCGGTTTGTCTTTTAGCACTCAACCGCGTATATTAGAGAACTGAGAACTGNNCTTGACGTTGAACGTGTGCGGGAAATCGCGGAGCGGGTAGCCGCCTCCAGCGGGCTCGAAGTGGTGGAAATCGAGTTCCTCGGCGGTGGCAAGGCGCGCAGGTTGCGAGTATTTCTGGATAAGCCCGCGGCGGGGAAAGATCCGCTGGCCGGGGTTACGCACGAAGACTGTGCGAACTTCAGCCGCGAGTTTGGCACGATTCTCGACGTCGAAGACGTCATGCCGGGGTCGTACACGCTGGAGGTTTCGTCGCCCGGGCTGGATCGGAAGTTGATCAAGGCCACGGACTTCAATCGTTTCACCGGCAGTCGCCTGAAATTGACGACCCGGCAGCCGGTGGACAATAACCGCAATTTTGAAGGCCGGCTGGAGAGCTTTAAAGACGGCCGCTTGACGCTGGACTTGAGCGTGGCCAGCCACAAGTCGCGGAAGAAGATGGGCACCGCGGCCGGCGAGAAGATAGAAATTGATTTCGCCAACGTGGAGAAGGCGAATTTAGTGCCGGAAATTTAATTGGTTTTCTATGGCAAGCGAGCTCTACAACACGATCGACGCACTCAGCCGGGAAAAAGGTATTGATCCGCAGATTGTGGTCAGCGCGGTGGAAGACGCCATTGTTATGGCCACGCGCAAGTACTACAAGTCGCAGGAGAATCTGCACGCCAAGCTCGACAAGGAAACGGGCAAGATCAATGCTTTCGCGGTGAAGACGGTGGTGGAGACTCCGGAGCAGGTGGAAGATCCGAACCTGCAGATCAGTCTGGAAGATGCGCGCAAGGTTGATCCCTCGCTGGAAGTCGGCGGCGAGCTGCAGATTCCGAAAGTTACCGAAGGCATTCTGGGACGCATCGCAGCGCAACTGGCGAAGCAGGTGATTTTCCAGAAGGTACGCGAAGCGGAACGCGACACGGTTTACAACGAATACATCGGGCGCGTGGGAGAGATTGTCAACGCCACGGTGAAGCGCGTCGAAGGTCCCGATGTGATCTTCGACATTGGCAAGGCGGAAGCTCGCATGCCGCGTAAGGAACAGTCGCGCCTGGAATCGTTTGCCATTGCCGAGCGCGTGCGGGTGGTGATTGCCCGGGTGGAAAGAGCTTCAAAGGGGCCGGGCGTAGTGGTTTCGCGCGCGGCGCCGGAGCTGGTGCAGCATTTGTTCCAGACGGAAGTTCCGGAAATCTACGACGGCACAGTTGTGATCCGCGCGATTGCGCGCGAAGCGGGCGAGCGTACCAAGATCGCGGTCATGTCCAAGGACAAGGACGTGGACGCGGTAGGCGCTTGCGTTGGCATGAAGGGGATGCGCGTGCAGTCGATCATCCGCGAACTGCGCGGGGAGAAGATCGACATCATCGAGTATCACGAAGATGCCGTGACCTTCGCCGAAAAGGCGCTGCAACCCGCGAAGGTGAGCCGCGTGACGGTAGTCGACAGCTCGGACAAGCATCTGGAAGTTGTGGTCGATGACAGTCAGCTTTCTCTGGCCATCGGCAAGAAGGGGCAGAACGTTCGCCTGGCGGCGAAGCTGCTTGGCTGGAAGATCGACATTAAGAGCGAGGAAGAGAAGCGCCAGGAAGTCGAACTGCAGATGGCCGCGATGGCCCCGCAGGCTTCGACCCCGCTCGAAAACGTAACGGGTCTGGGCGAAGGGCTGGTGGAAAAGCTTAGCGCCGCGGGCGTAACCACGGTCGAAGCCCTCGCCGATATGACGCCGGAGCAGCTTGAGGCCATCGAGGGCATTGGGCCTAAAACGGTGGAAAAGATCAGCCTCGCGGTGAATAATTACTTTGCGAGCCTGGAGGCGGGCGCCGCCGAGGGTGAATTGCCGGCGGAGGTCGGGACCGCTGAAGGGGAAGGTTTAGCGGAAGATGTTGCGCCGGAAGCAGTCGCTGAAGCGGCGGACGGCGAAGTTGCCGCGGACGAACAGGCGGCGGCTCCTGAGGCATCGGAGGAAGCCGAAACCGCCTCAGATGAAAACGAAGAGCACGAGCCGAAAGATGGCTCTGCTCCCGAAAAAACTGAATAGTCATGCTAGGACAAAGATTGCACGCGCGGACCTCTGCGATGGCGTGCGAGTGCAGGACGCTGACTCCGTGAGGATGCAATGAAGACCTAAGCGCAACGCGGGGTACAAGAAAGGCCGGATGAGCAAGGTTCGAATCAACGATCTCGCCAGGGAGCTGGAAGTTAAAAGCAAAGCCATTCTCGACGCACTACCCATCGTCGGGGTGACGGAGAAGAAGACCCATTCCAGTTCACTCGAGGAGCACGAAGCAGAAAAAGTGCGGGTCCATCTTCGCGGTTCGTCCGAAGCGCAGACGCCGTCTGCACGTTCGGCGCGCGCGCTGCGCGGCGAAGAAGAAATCAAGACCAAGATTGATTTGTCGCATATTTCCCGGCCGGGAGATGTGCTGAAAGCCATCACGCAAAAGAAAGAAGCGCTGGCGCCTCCAGCGCGGCCGGCAACGCCTCCTGTGGCGGCAAAGCCGGCGGTCGGGCCTCCGGTGGCAAGACCAATGCCGGCTCCCGTTGCGCCTTCGATTCCGGCGGCAACTTCTCCAGCGCCACCGCCAGCGGTGCGGCCCGAGGTGGCGGCTCCCGTAGCTGAGAAGCCGGCTGCGAGCATGGCTCCAACCGTGACTCCAACTCCTCCCGCGGTTGCGGCACCGCCGCGGCCCGCCGTACCAGGTCCTACGACTGTAGTTCGGCCTCCGGCGCCTGCACCGACAGCGCCTTCGATTACAGCATCTGCCGCGCCCCACTCTCCAGTGGCCGCGCCGCGTCCGCCTGCGCCAACGGCGGTTACGGGGTCGCCGCAGCCGCCACCGCCGCGCATGATTGTTCCCCAGACGGGACCGCGTCCGGTGTACAAAGCTCCGCCGCCAAGGCCAGTCGCGCCGGTTGCGCAGACAAGCGCTCCCGTGGGAACCATGCGCCCCGCGCCCGGACGTCCGGTGCCGGGACAACCAATTTTTCAGCGCCCGCGTCCGCAGGTGCCCGGCGGAGGTCCGCCGCGGCCATTGCGTCCGGGTGAACGTCGTCCGATGCATCCCACGCGACAGGCTCCCGCAGGGGCGCGTCCTCTTGGTGTTGGTCCCGGGCTTCCACCTCCGGGACCAGTGCGTCCTGGCAGTCGTCCGGGCGCTCCCGCGCGCCGGCCCGGCCAGCGCTATGTTCCGCGTGGCGTAAAAGAAGGCCC
>PLEA01000645.1 GCA_003136335.1 Acidobacteriaceae bacterium
GTTGCGATCGCGCAGCAGGATGTTCTTGCGCGAGAGCGCGCGGCTCTGGTGCGGAATGCGCCGATACTCCAGCAACCGGATCACCGAAGGGAGGCGCATAGCCACGCGCGCCGAGTGCAGAAAATGTCCGTTCTCTTCCTCGGTCATGGCCACGCCTTTGAGCACCAGGACCAGCGCGCGCCGCGCGGCACAAACGTTGATCGGCTCGTAAGACGCGTTCAGCACCAGGACGGGCGCAAGCAGAGCATGGCCATCACCGGGCCGATGCGTGGCCGCCGACGAGAACAGACCGGCGGCATGCCGCGAGCCTGCATCGTGGTCCATCCTCAATGACATAGGTCTAAGTCTCTAAAGTTAGTTTTAAAGTTTCAAGGTTTCAAGGTTTCAACGTCGCGCTTTTTCACTTTAAGACTTTGAAACCTTGAAACTTTGAAACCTGACGTTTCCTAGCTCTCTGCGGCTTTCGCCAAAAGTTCCTCTCGCTCCTCACCCGCTGCATCGGCGGCATGCTCATCTATATCCATGCCCGGTCGGAACTGCGCATCATTAGATGCCAATTTCATGGTGCGCGCCACCGTCGCGATCCATACCTTCGCGGCTCCGGCGCGGCGCAGCACGTGGGCGCATTCCGTGGCCGTAGCACCCGTCGTGTAAACATCATCCACCAGAATTACCTCGCGGCCAGTGACTTCCGCGGCACGCTCCACGACAAAGGCTCCGCGCAGGTTGGCACGGCGCTGGTGGCTGCTCAAGCCGATCTGAGAAGCAGTGTCGCGGGTGCGCAACAGAATATTGGGGACAAGTTGCAAAGGCTCACCCAGGGGACGAAATTTCAGCGCGGCCCGCGCAATCAATTCTGCCTGATTGAACCCGCGTTGACGCCGCTTGGCCTTATATAGCGGCACAGGAATCACGAGGATCGGTGCCTGCTCAAACGTCAATCGCTCGAAGGCAGGCTCCAGCGCTGTCAAAGCCTCAGCCAGCATGCCTCCCAGAACCTTGGCCGCCGGACGCACCCCGTTGTACTTGAGCAGATGAACCAGTTCGCGCAGGCCACTCTCATAACTGCCGTACGCCACCGCCCGGCCAAAGGGACGCCGAATGAGCCGGCACACCGCACATCGGCTCAGTCCCTGGGCATCCCTCTCCGCGTAAAAGGAAAGCACGCGGTCGCCGCAAACAGAACAAGTTTTGCCGCAGATCGGGTAGATACTCGCCAGACAATGGGGGCACACCGGGAGCCGGGAGACATTCAGCAGAGGCTCGCCGCAAATGCGGCAGTCGGAAGGAAATAAAACAGAGAAGAGACTCTGAGCTACTCGGCCGGCCCAGCCTCGTCCAACACCGGGTACAGGCCTTTGCGAAACAATAGAATGCCCTGTAACTGCGACACTGGCATGGCTAGCCCGGATTCGGTCCTCACTACTGCTGAAGACGGCCTCCTCGTAATCCCGCGGACCAATGCGCCGCGGCCAATTTGCTGTAACCCTGCAGTATAGCGGCGAGGGCCGCCGCTAGGCAACGTTGCGGTTGGAAGTCGGCGGTGTCACTTTGCCGGGCGTGATCCTCGGAGTGTCCGACAGCCGGTCGCGCACCGGCGTGAAAATCAGCCGGTAATCCCGCCGGAAACACTCCCCGCAGCGCACGGGCTTCAGGAGAAACAGCGGAAGGATAAACCGTTCGGTCAGAGTACGACGCCGCGAGCGGAAACCTGCTTCGCTACCACAATCGCGGCAAATGTAAGGCGGAGCCCAAGGCCGATCGGAGGAGTCGTTCATACTTGCACCTCAGAAAACACAGACTACGAAGGGAAAACCGATTGCTTTTATTTTACACCAAAGGGCCCGTCAAAAACTCACTTCAGTAGCACCCCGTCTGATGCCGATCCGGCAGGGAAGAACTTGACATCTCGATGTTGGGACAGGAATCTCGCCCGCTCGACCACTTCCGACGTCTAAACGTCGAGCAGCAACGAGTGCTCTGCCCATCAGTCGGAGCAGCCAATCCTCGTTGCCTGATACACAATTGCGAAGTGAGCAATTGTGAGCAGACAGCTCAGGCTACAAGCCGGATAATCCAAAACGAATATACGGAAGGCTCACGCCTCGGTAAGCCCCGAGTTTTTTGTTTGCACGTTCGCTTCGTCTCCAATCGTGCCCTGTACAAGCGTGGGCTCTGGCGACTCGGTGTTTCTTAGCCCGAGTTCGCTGTGGCTTGAGAGGGATCCCCTCAATAATTACTTTCATTGCGGCAGCCTATCTGGCTGTTCCGGCATCTCATACGAGCTTCAAACCCGTCCGCACTCGCAACAAAGGTTCTGTGAAAGGAATCGTTATGTCACTCCGCCAGTTCTCCAAGGTCTCAACCGCGCTTCTGGTCGCAGTTTTTCTCATTAGCTGTGGCAGCGTTGCCAACCCACCAGCTTCGCCCGCTAATGCTCCCACAGTAGTGATGGAACTCTCACCAACCGCCGCAATAGGCACCACCCGTGAGGTTGCGGTGCTCTTCAGCAAGCCCATGGATCCGGCAAGCATCAACGCGAGTACTCTTATCGTTCCCGGCGTGGCCGGCGTAGTTACTTACGACGTAACCAACATGATCGGCGCCCTCAAACCTTCGGTGGCCTTAGCCCCCAACGCCACGTACAACGGGAGTATTACGGTTGGAGCCCAGGACATAAGCGGAACTCCGCTTGCCGCCCCCTTTCCTTTCTCTTTTACAACCCGCGGAACTCCGGACACTTCTCTACCGACCATTGGCGCCGTCAATGTCGCCGCGGGCGCCACTTGCGTGCCGCTGAACCAGCTGATCAAGATCACTTTTGTGGAGCAAATGGACAGCCTCACTATCAATCCCAACACAGTTTTCATTCAAGATGTGGTCGGCAGCGTGAGCTATAACCCGAGCAGTCGTGAGGCCACTATCACGCCTTCGAGCAATTTGGCAGCGAACACCACATTCACCGTCATGGTGACGAGCGGAGCCCACGACATGGGTGGGAACTCCATGGCTGCGCCATTTCAGCAGACTTTCACAACCGGCCCGTGCCCGGCCGGTGGAGTACCGCCAGTAGCTCTTTGTCCTTTCATAGGAGAATTCTCGGTCCTGGCTGGATCCACCATCACCAACACCGGCTCTACCGTAGTGTCCGGGGATGTTGGAGTATCTCCGGGTACGGCCGTGACTGGATTTCCGCCGGGAATAGCAGACGGGACGATCCACAGCGCGGACGGCGCCGCAGCCCAGGCCCAGGCCGCCTTGACTGCTGGGTATGTCGATGCTGCTGGACGATCGGGCGGCATTGCAGTGGCCGGAGATTTGACCGGGAAGACACTCACCGCAGGTGTCTATAAGTCAACGTCGTCGCTGGAAATATCCGGGGACGTCACTCTCGATGCTCAGGGCAATTCGGATGCAGTGTTCATTTTCCAGATATCGTCCACGCTCACCACGGGGAGCGGCGGCCATGTTATCCTGGCCAACGGCGCCAAAGCCTGCAATGTCTTCTGGCAGGTCGGCAGCTCGGCGACCCTGGGAACAAACTCTGTATTCAAGGGAAACATCCTAGCGCTGGCATCAATCACTATAACCACCGGCGTGAATCTGGAAGGCAGAGCGCTGGCGCGCAATGGCGCGGTCACATTGGACTCCAATGCCATTACCGGCTGTACCTGTCCTTGAGGCGTTGGCTAACCGCATGCGCAAAAAAGGGACCGGTGCGTTGATCGCATCGGCCCCAGTTCTTTTGGCAACAAACGAGAGGGCTTAATCCTGCGGCTATTACGCGCTCGGCGGAGCCAGTTTTTGAACGCCAGGCGTATCCCCGCCCAGCCAGTCCGGATGCTTGGCGGTAGAGTCGAAGTGCGACGACGTCTTAAACAATTCGTACTTTCCGGCCATCGCCACTTCTTTCGTCTTCGCCAGGAGTTGTGCGATCTGTTCTCGATTCATGAGCTGAAACGTTTTCGCCGCCTCCAAGGCCTGGTCCAGGATTTCCGGCTTATCGATCCCGGTGATTACGACCGATGTGGGCAGGCTCAGCGCGTAGTGCAGGCACTCGATCGGCGATACAGTCTTGCTCTTCAAAATCACTCCATCTCCCATCGACTTCATGCCCAGTACGCCGATGTCCTGCTTGACCAACTCCGGCAATACCATCTGCGCGAAGCTGCGGAAATGCGCATCCATCACGTTCAAAGGCATCTGCACCGTGTCGAACTGGAAGCCGTGCTCGGCGGCCACTTTCAACATATACAAATGAATGTGCGGATCTTTATGACCGGTGAATCCGATGTAGCGAATCTTTCCCGCCTTCTTAGCGGCCAGAACCGCTTCATTAGCCCCGCCCTCCGCAAAGATGCGATCGGGATCGTCGAAGCGGATGATTTCGTGATGTTGCACCAGATCGATGTGATCGGTCTGCAGACGCTCCAGACAAGTCTCGATCTGCCGCTCCGCGACCTCTTTGGTGCGGCCATCAATTTTCGTCATCAGAAATACTTTCTGACGATATCCATCTTTCAAGGCCTTCCCCATCCGCACTTCGCTCTGGCCTTCGTTGTAATCCCAACTGTTATCCATGAACGTGATGCCGCGATCAATGGCAGAGCGCACCAGGCGAATGCTCTCTTGCTCCGTAAGGCCGTGTTGCGCAATATGGAAGCCACCCATCCCAATCGCTGAAACCTTCTCTCCGGTGCGGCCGAGCGTGCGGTAAAGCATGTCGCCCTTGCGGGTTCCTGCCGATGACGTGAGCGGAATCTGATTCATGGAGCCGTTCTCCTGTGCTGCGATAGGTTTTCCTGAGCCAAAGCCGCAGGCAGTGTGCTTGCGGCGCCGCAAATGGCTGCGGCTTTGAAAAATTCCCGGCGTTTCATGATGAGACCTTCACTAACATTGGAGTCTAATCAGGCTTGAGATGATAGGCAACGCCCGGCGCATTGCCACCTATTCTTTTCCTTGCGCTATACTGGCACTCGGCGTACAGGACGCCGCCCGTCCGCGGACAGGACCGAGTCCACCTGAGCGACGCGCTGAACTAAGGTTCTCACGAACCTCCTTTTCGCCCGCTGCAGCGGACCACGGGCATGACCACCAAGGAGGTCCGTCATGTCAGAGAAGTCCCCGAGTAAGTCCGCTCGCAAGTTCACCGATCGTCACTTTCCCGTTCGTCCCAACCTCGATCAACTCAAGCACCAGGCCAAGGATTTGCTGCGCGCGGTAAGGCACGGAGATCAGGCCGCAATCGCAGAACTACGTAAGCATCATCCCAAAACGATTGAGCCCGCAGCCGCCAAGCTCGCCGACGTGCAGGCCGCGCTGGCGCGCAGTTACGGGCTCGCGAGCTGGCCGCGGCTCGTCACCGCCTGCCGCATGACCGATGCGAT
>PLEA01000080.1 GCA_003136335.1 Acidobacteriaceae bacterium
TTGTGCAGGCGGTCGAGCAGCATGCCCTCGGCTTGCTTGGCAAGAGGAGCGGCATCCTTCCAAGTCACGTCCATCCCGACCTTCTTCATGCGTTCGATGTACAGCCTTGCCGATGTCGCCCGCACGGGGTCGATGACAGAGTTGATTTCGGGCGGAGCACCCATGCCGGATGTGCCATAGCAGCTTTGGCACTTCAGGCGGTATAGGTCGGAACCGTATAGGGTGGTGCTTTGCCCGGTAAACTTGTTGGAAAGCTGCAACGCCGGGTGCGGCGGCGGCCATTCGCTGGGCATCGGAGCTGCGGGGCCGTAGACGCCGGACGATTTGCCCATGCTGGTTTCGTCAAAGGCACGGTGGAGGTGCTCCAGCCAACTTCCGCCCTCCACCGGAGTCACAACCTGTGCGTACACGGACAACGACAGCGCCAAAAGGAGAAGGGCGACCGCTACGATGCTCATCTCACCGAAATGGATATGATCTTCGCGCATGCCCGGAGGTGTCACACCGCTTTTCTGCCAACGACCTTAGAGCGTTTCAGACTGGCAGGATAAGAGACCCGCTTTCGTCTCACTAAAGCCCACGGCGTAAGAGTATGCGGACGCGTGCGACTCCGGCTTGCGATTTCTTCCACTCGTATGCCTCGAGCCAGCAGGGCATCGCCGATCATTGAGCGATGGCAGCGCCAAGGCACGGCTTCGGCGCACATGATGACGGTTCGTCGCTTTTGGGCCCAATGAATGAGCTGGTCCAAGGCTTTCTCAAATTCTGGCGTTTGCATGTAGTCGGCGAAGCCGCGGAAGCTGGCATTTCTCCAAGCCGTGTTGGTCGAGTCACTACGCGCGTGCCGCAGACCGCCAAGCCCAGCCATATGCCGGTAACGGATCCCCGCTTTCTGGAGCGGATGAGGTAGTGCGTCGCGGTTGAATTGAGGATTGTGTCGCGAGCGCGGAATGGTTCGAACATCGACTAGCTGGTTGACACCGTGAGCGAGAAGCAGTGCAACGAACTCCTTCAAGGTTCGTGTTGAGTGCCCCACTGTCAATACCATGGGGCTCTCATCGGGCTGTTTGGCTCTCGGCTTGACAGTCAGGCCGCGCTGAGGCCTAGGCTTGGTGGCAGGACGGTCCGCTTCGGTACGCAACCGTTTGTTCTCAGGACCAACGCCAAGCTTCGCCCTTGTGCAAAATACCGGGAGGATCATGTCTGCGTCGGCACAGCAGGCTGCGTTTCTGCTAAATCACGTGCTTTCAGCAGTACAAGTTCACCTCCATCGGAGCGCGCTCGGTTTTCTAACCGACTCCATGCATGCTGAAGCTCTTCTATGTCACCGCGTTCAAACAGACGTGATTGGAAGACTGGCGGACACTCTGATTCTTGGAAAGACGGACAGCCTTGGTGGAGCATTTTGTGGGATAGAAGCACGTCCCTGAATGGTACCTGGTAATTGCCTCCGCAGGAGTGGCAAGGCGGACTGATGGCTACTGCGTCCAGAATATTCATGCCATATACCTCGATCGCAACCATTCTTCCTTCTTAGCACTTCAGTACATTCGGAAGATCTCCGCCCAGAGTGCTAGCTTCATCTGACCCGCCACCGCCTACGTTTACGAACAGCCGGGCCGTTTTTTCATCAGTGCATCCGTACTTGTGAGGGCGTGCAAGTTCCACATTAGGTACAAGGATCGCACCCCCTTCAAAAACCCTATCATCAGACTGCACAGCACTTTCTCACAGTGGATTATTCGTACTACACGTGGAGACAATCGTAACGAAGACGGATCGGAAGCAGATCGAGGCATAGTCATGAGCGGCTCAAGTGGCTCATGCGGGGAAAGAATCAAGTGGCGGCGCGTATCTGTGCGGCCGGCAGCGCACAGTTCATAGCGAGCCCGCCGAACACAATAAAACATCTGTGTACGACCGAAACCCTCACCTCGTTGAATCTCTTTGCGTCAGCAAGGTCAATCGGCGGCCCTTCGCCGATCGTCTGCTTGAGCAGAGCCGTTCGCAATAGCAGGAGCAACGAAAGAACCGGCCGTTTCTTTGTCGAGAACGTATAGTAACCTTGTCGATCGTTAGCCTGCCACTCTGCAGCGGCATTCTGCTCGCGCCAAAATCGAAGAACGAAGAACAGTGCGCGCATGATTTTGTTAGAGTCTCTCACGCGCTGTCCGACTTAATTTGCGCGAGACTGGGCGATTAGTATCCAGCTTGTTTGCAGTACCAATCCTCACGAGTGAGCGGAAGCGCGCATCGTCCGCTCTCCGGTTTCACTAACATGGTCTGGTAGAGGTTGAGACGACCGGTACGAAACGCATGTGCTGAACCGGCCATGTAAAGACGCCAGATGCGGTAAGTAGTGTCATCGGTGAGGCGCCTGGCGTTGTCTGCATGTCTTTCCAACCTTTCTAACCAGCGATGGAGTGTCATCACATAGTGTTCTCGCAGACTCTCCATATCGCGCACCTCGAGAGCACTGAATTCTGCGGTTCTCAGAGTTGTGTTGATGGGCACGAGCTCACCGTCGGGGAAAACGTAGCGATCCGTAAACGAGGGACCGTGTCGGTGATGGGTTGCCGAATACGCAATCCCGTGGTTCAGAAAACGCCTTCTGGACGCAGGAGATCGTAAATCCTACTGAAGTACTCTGGCAGAAGATCCTCACCGACATGTTCGAACATGCCGACGCTGGCGATTTTGTCAAACTGGGCTTTCGTCTTGAGTTGCCGATAATCGCAGAGTTCTACTCGGCAGCGGTCGTCGTCCAGCCCCGCTTCTCGAATCTGTTGTCGAGCAAATTCTGCTTGTACAGTACTTAGGGTTATCCCAAGGCTTTTCACGCCATAGTGGGCGGCGGCATGGATGATCAAAGCTCCCCAACCACAGCCGACATCGAGCAGGCGTTCCTCGGGGCAAAGCCGCAATTTTCTGCAAATATAGTCGAGCTTCTGCTCTTGCGCCTCGTCCAGCCCGTCTTCAGCCGTACGGAAGTATGCGCAGGAATAAACCATCCTCGGGTCCAGAAAGAGTGAGTAGAATTCGGGGGGAAGATCATAGTGATAACTGATGGCCTGCTGATCTCGATGCCGGGAGTGAACCGCTCCTCGCAAACCAAGTTGGCGACGGACGGCTCGCGGCCGTCCAGTCGCAGGAAGCCTTCCTAGAATTGTGGTCAGATACAGTTTTTTGCTCAAAGCCTGCTCCTGCGAGAGTAGGAAATCTGCGACGGCGACCGAGGCCTCAATGTCACCTTCGATATCGAAGTCATTGAAGATATAAGATTCCCCCAAAGTCAGTTCACTTGGTGAGAGAAACATGTTGCGCAGCGCTCCCGGATGCTTCAGCACCAGAACGAATCTGCACTTGTTAGCCCTTCCCCAAATAGATCCTTCCCAGAACCGCACTTGGAAATCATGATATGGATATGACGCAAAGAGATGCTCCAACAAATCGATACTCACCCTGACCGACTTCTCGGCTGCAATGGCTTCTTGAGAAATCCGGATACTGTGCTCAGCTAACATGTTCGTCCTTTCCAACTTGAAAGTCTGCCGACGTCTATCGTCAGTGGGCACTTGTCGAAACATCTGCAGACGATATCTGTGCTTTGTGGTAGTCGAAATAAGTGTCGTCTTCCTGGCCATGGTAATGAAAGAGAAATAAGATCTTCGCGCGCGATCTCATTGAAAAGTGTCTTGGGAGCCAGACGTCGGCGGACACAGGCGTTTTGTCCAGTTCAAAATGTGTGCCGGGTTCGACTCGGGCCAGAAACCCCGCAATGGAAACAGGACGTGTGACCTGGGCTTCTACCTTCACCCACTGGAAGGTATTCTTATCGATCCATAGTTGTCCCTGCATTCCCGTCAGCACTCGCGTCTCCATATCTGGCGGCTGATAGCTGGGACGCGGTTTTGCTTGAAGGACGTAAACATCGTACCCGTTCAACCTCTGCTCACCTAGCAGCTTGAAGTCGAACGCCTTCACCAACTCTCCCATAAGAGAATGGTCTCGTTTTCGCTCTGCTTCGTATTTCGCAATGCGCTCCGTCCTTTTCTGCGCTGACTCCTTCTTCCGCTCCGAGATCACATCGTCAAGCTTTCGCTTTTGATCTGCCTCTCCGGCGGCCTCCCAATCGCGGTTGTTCGCTGCGACCGAGCGCTGAATAATCGTATCAACGTTGTTCTGCCCCACTGTCGAGGCCGACAGGAGAAGAACCAATGGCAAGAAGAGACGGGGCATGGTGCATTAAACTCCGTCGAGCCGGCTAGAAGACCTTTCGCACATACTCCACCACTGCATGTAAACTCTCGTTACGCTGACATTAGATTCGCGCTCGCTAGCCGCCTGAATGTTGGTTGCCGGACGTTTTGCCGTTTTGATAAATGATTTTGCATCTGCTCGTCGGGCGGGCTTGGGCTGTTTGCGTTCCAGAGCTTCCTGTAATTCGTTCGCGAGTGAAATTAGCTTTTCGGGATCCTTCTCATGTATAGCTTCCCGAGCCAACTGGCGCCAATTCTTTGTCAGTTCAAGCATCGCCCAGCTCCTTTCCGAGAGTTTGCTAGCCTCCGATATTTACCAGCAAAACGAAAATTGATTCGCCCATGAGTAACGTAATTGTGGAAACGGTTCGCGCCTATCCACCTTCCCCATGCTGCGAGCCAAATGGAATTATTTAACGCACTCGCCACCTCCATGCATATGTGACATTGTGTTCACCCGTTGGTACAAGTCGTCCATTGTGTATTCGAGTGGCAGCGGACAACATCATGGTCTTGGTACAGGGAAGCCGCGCAACCGAACGGAGGGGTGTGCAATGAACGCAATGGCCATTGAAAAAATTACTCTCCAGGCAAATGAACCGCGCGGCGCTGCCCGCCGAAGCCACCTACCCAAGATGAACCGTCGACTAAGATGGGTTTTATTTGCAGCGATCGCATTCGTCGTCGTTCTGGCAGCCCTCCTCGGCTTAGTTCAAAGATAGCTTTGGATGCGGGAACTCGACTATGCGGGCATATTCTGGACCCTTCTGTCTGTCAAGTGGGGAATGTTCGGCGTGACTTTGGTATTTGCGTTTCTTTATCTGTGGATCAATCTCCGATTTGCAGCCAAGAGCGTCGACATTTCACAGCAGAACGGCCCTTCCGCCACGGTTGCCACGTCCTCTCCTTCTAGTTGGGTCATGGCTGCCTCCTCCGATGCAAGCAGAAGAATCAACATCGATCTAAACCCCAAGGTATTGGTGTTGGTCATCGGTGCAGCCACCATGTTCGTGTCCCTGATATTTGCGGTTGTCGTTTCGGCTCAATGGGACACGTATCTCCGTCTTCGTTACGGCGGATCGTTCGGAGTGGCCGACCCGCTCTTTGGGGTCGACCTTGGCTTCTACTTCTTTCGTCTTCCCTTCTACGAGCTACTGCATGGTAGCCTGACCTTTCTAAGTGTGGCCGCTCTTGCGATACTTGGTTTTGTTTCCTTCCTCGGTCACCCTCGATCGAAGCCCGGCCAAAAATTCACAATCGGTGACAATACAGCTCGACATTTTGTGGTGCTTGTATTCATTTTGGCCGGCACTCTCGGGTGGGGCTTTTATCTGGATCACTACGAACTCGTCTATTCAACCCTCGGCGTTGTCTACGGAGCCGGCTATGCGGCGGTGCACGTGACCAGAGTCGCCCTCTGGATTATGCTCGGCGCCTCCGTGCTGGCATGTACGCTTCTCGTGCTCGCTTGGTTCCACCCACGAGTGAAGCCGTTGGCTATAGGCATCGGCGTCTACGCTTTGCTGTATCTAGTGGGAGTACTGGCGTTACCCTACCTGTTTCAGACGTTCGTCGTTCGACCGAGCGAGCTAAGCCTTGAGACGCCGTACCTGACACGTTACATAGGGTTCACTCGAAGAGCCTACAATCTTGAGGCAATCCAGGAAACCGCTTATCCGGCTCTCACGGATCTGACTCCACAAGTGCTCGCTAGAAATCAGGACACGATCCAGAATATTCGTCTTTGGGATTCGCGTCCGCTACTTCAGACCTATCAACAAACGCAGGCTATTCGTCTCTACTACCAGTTCTATAACGTGGATGTCGATCGCTACCATTTGGCGGATGGTTACCACCAGGTGATGCTGGCATCCCGGGAGCTTGCCTCGCAACTGCCCTCACAGGCGCAAACCTGGGTGAACGAGGAATTGCAGTTCACTCATGGCTATGGGTTGGTCATGAACTTTGTATCGAAGACCGAAGGGGGAGGTTTCCCGCAATACCTTATTAAGAATATTCCTCCCGAATCTCAGTATGCCCGTCTGAATATCTCTCAGCCGGCTATCTACTACGGAGAGGCGACGCCGGGCTATAAGATCGTGGCGACCGGGATCAAAGAGTTTGATTATCCCAAGGGCAATGAAAATGTTTACACGAGCTATCAGGGAAAAGGCGGAATTCCACTGGACAGTATCTGGAAGAGGCTCTTGTTTGCGTGGACGCAGAAGGATATCAATATCTTGCTCACTTCTTATCTGAGACCGCAAAGCAAAATCCAGATTTGGAGAAGCGTTCAGGGCCGTATTTCGCAAGTCGCGCCTTTTTTGCTCCTCGATAAGGATCCGTATGCCGTAGTGAGCGAAGGAAAGCAGTATTGGATTCAGGACGCTTATACTACCTCGGACCGTTTCCCCTACTCATAGCCGCAGACGAGTGGTGCGGCAGAGGGGATAAATTACATCCGCAACTCCGTAAAGGTCGTCGTGAACATGTATGACGGATCGGTTTCTTTCTACGTTATGGATCCAAAAGACCCCGTTCTCGGACTGTACCGGCGCGCTTTCCCGGGTGTCTTCAAGGATCTGAGTGAGCTTTCAGCGGATCTAAAGAGCCATCTGCGTTACCCGCAGGATCTCTTCGCCATCCAGGCGAATCAATACCAAAGCTTCCATATGGCCGATCCCCAGGTCTTCTACAACCGGGAAGATCTGTGGGTTGCCCCTAAGGAGAAATACGAGGGCGCAGTCACCTCCATGGAGCCTTATTACATACTGATGAAGCTGCCCGGGAGCGATCAACTTGAGTACCTCATCCTGACTCCTTTCACGCCGCAGAACAGGGATAATATGATCGCCTGGCTGGCCGCGAGGTGCGACTTCCCCGACTATGGAAGAATGCTGTTCTACGAGCTCCCGAAAAAGAAGCTGATCTACGGACCAAACCAGATCAGTGCAATGATCGATCAGAGCACGACTATTTCTCAACAACTCACGCTGTGGGACCAAAAAGGATCGAATGTAATCCGGGGGAAGCTGGTTGTGATCCCGATCGAGAACTCCTTCCTCTATGTGGTCCCACTCTATCTCAAGGCGGAAGGCACGAATTTCCCACAACTGAAACGCGTTATCGTGGCAACAGGAGATAAAGTCGTGATGGAACCAACACTCGACGAGGCGCTGAGCGTCTTGTTTGGAACATTACCGGGGCAGCCGTCGCACCCGGAGCAAACGAGCGGGACGCAAGGACTCTTGCCGAAAGCAGTGTTGGATCAAGCCAGGGCTCAACTTGAGGAAGCACAGAAAGCAATCAATTCGCTCAAAAACCTGCTGGCTATGCCGGCTCGATAACTGAAAAGATTTCAATTGTGAACAGTCGCACCATGGCTGCCCAGCCCTACCATCATTGCACTCGATTTCGGAGAGGCCCGCCAAGTTCTTGCTGGAGTCGCCAGTCACTAATGGAAGTAGTTCCCACAAGTCTGAAAAAGAAAAAATGGGGGTAAACGATGTCAAAGAAGCTCGCAACTGTTCTCTTCGCCGCCGTGGTCCTTCTTGCTTGGTCGGCGACCGACTTGGTAGCCCCCGGACCGAGAGTTCGCCGAAATCGACGGTGGTCACGAAGAGCTCGCTGCGGGCCAAATGGAATTATTTAACGCACTCGTCACCTCCATGCATATGTGACATTGTGTTCAGCCGTTGGTACAAGTCTTCTATTGTGCATTCCAGTGGCAGCGGACAACATCAAGGTCTTGGTATAGGGACCCGAGGCATTGCAGGCAGGTGAGCGTGTCATTGCCTGCCGACATCCGTTGGGATGATTCATGAGGCTAGCACGGGATGGTGACATCTGTTCGCGTAGAAAAAGTTGAATGCAACCATGCGACTGAAAGTCACCTCTGATGGCGGAAGTGGTTGGGTGGACGGGCCAATGGTACTGCGCGACAAGTTGCGGCCAATTCCAGCATTAAGGAATATGACTTGAACGTGATGCACGGCATGGATCACGTGCGTGCACTACTGGACAGCCTGGCATCGATGGCTAACGCTGCGCGCGAAGCGATCGATCAATGCGACAACTTGGAAGATCACGCTACCGCTGATGCCTTCACTGAAATTGTTCGGGCAGCTGATAAGGACATTTTCTTCCTGCAATCACATTTGCAAGGTTGAATCACTACCTATGGTCGCTGAGAATTCGCCGAACCCTCCTGATCCGATCCACGAGGGGTGCGGCAGTCGATACAGCTTTCCACAGCTGAGGATAAGGAGCATGAAATGAATACAGCTATCGCAAAATCGCCAACGCAGTTGGTGAAACTGAAGAGCCGTCAGGAGGTAGCTGAAGGCACGATGGCGTTCCACTTCGAAAAACCAGCAGGGTGGGCGTTCAAGGCGGGCCAGTTTATCGACATGACTTTGCTTAATCCTTCCCAGACCGATCCTGAGGGCAATAAGCGAGGCTTTTCGATCGCGAGTGCCCCTCAGGAAGAAACCCTGATGGTGGCTACCCGCNNGTCAGGCGGTATTGGTATTACGCCGTTCCGAAGCATTCTGTTCCGTGCGGCAAAAGAGAGACTTCCTCAGCGGATCTTTCTCTTCTACTCGAATCGGCGACCGGAGGACGCGCCATTCCTCGAAGAGCTTCAGGCGTTGCAAAAAGAAAACTCAAACTACAAGCTCATCGCGACCATGAATGAAATGGACAAATCGCATCAACCCTGGCACGGCGAGACCGGGCTGATCGACAAAGAAATGCTTTCAAGGCATTTGAAGGACGCCAAATCACCGATCTACTACATTGCCGGGCCTCCAGGGATGGTCAAGGGTCTCCACACGATGATCAATGGGACCGGAGTTGATGATGACGACATCCGTACGGAAGAGTTTGACGGCTACTGAGCAAGAACTCCGATGCGCAAGCAGGCGAGGTGCGTCTTTTCACGCTTCATGATGTTTCTTGTCGTGGCGGAGTTGGCCACAGCAGCGCCGTTCCGCTGTCAGCTCGATCAAACCGCCCAGACCCAAATCTCGCCAGCGCCACTGTAGGCAACACGTCAGCCAAACCTGATCCCGCTGAAGAGAGCGCCGGATCAGCCTCCTCTGATGTGCTCTGTGCAGCTCACGGTCGACATCGTACAACGAACTCGCTAACCGCAGGGACTATCTTCTCTAACGTCCACCACAATGGACCTTGCGGCTCTCGGCTTTTATGGTTTTGGCAAAAAACGACAGAGTGCGGCACCACGCGTCTGCGGCTGCTTCTGGTCGATAGCCACTCTTATTACTGGTGTTTTCAAAAGCGTGTCCGGCGCCGGTGTAGATTCTTACATCGGCCGAATGTCCAGCCGCCTTCATGAGCTTCTCGAAGGCTCGGACTCTGGAGGGAGGAATTCCACGGTCCCGAGCGCCGCAGTTCACCATCACCTGAGCATTGATTCTCTTCACATCGACAAGGTCCGCCGGAAGAACACCGTAATTCACGACACAAGCAGCCAGGTGCGGCTCATGAATCGCG
>PLEA01000297.1 GCA_003136335.1 Acidobacteriaceae bacterium
TTTCAGGCCCCGCCTCGCGACGAGTGTTGTTTCACCTTTGCGCTTCGCTAACCCTTCACCTCCATCAGGTTGGGTAGAGGACTTGCACCTCCTAGCTGTCGAACATGCTCGGCACACAGTAAAGAGGACCGGGGAAGTCCCGGTCCTTTTATTTTACGCTGCGGCTTCTGCACTGTCCCGCAGGCTCTTTACTTTGTCATGCGCCGCCTGCACGCTGGCGGCCTGCCGCCGGACAATCTGCGCGATATTTTCCGGCAAATCACTTGTGACCGCCTTCTGATAAGCGTCTTTGGCCGTGTCCTCGCCGTGCTCCAGCCAATTCAGAACCGTCTTATCGCCGCCGCCCAAGCCGACTTTCGTGTCAATCCAGGCGCGATGCAACGTTCCGACCACCGACCCGGAAACTTTCTTATCCGGTTTACCCAACCGGATCAACTCAGCTTCGAGTTCCCCGGCAAAGCGAGATCGCTCCAGGCTCTGCTCGTTGAAGTAGCTCTTCAGGTCACTTCGTTTTACATGCGTAGCGGCCTCCAGATAGCCCTTTTGTCCGTCTTTGCAGGTCTCAATAAGATTTTCCAGCACACTGATCGCGTTATTTTCGTTCATAATAGCCTCCGGAATTTGGATGCACAGATCCGGTTGGAGTTTGGCAGCATTCGGCACCTTGAAATTAGGAAGAAAAGTAATCGTGCTCTAAAATCAATCGAGAGAGCGTGTTGAGAGAGCCATGACCAAACGGAAATCGAAGGGCGCATACATGATTTCCGCCGTTGCCGAGATGTATGGGATTCATCCCCAGACGCTGCGGCTCTACGAGCGCGAAGGCCTGCTCAAACCCTCGCGGACCGAGGGCAACACCCGCCTCTACACCGACGAGGATTTGCAACGGCTGGAGTTTATCCTGTCGCTGGCGCGTGACCTGGGCGTCAACATCAGCGGCATGGCCATCATCCTGCAAATGCGCGAACGCATGGAAGAAATGCAGCGCCAGATCCAGGAGTTCGTGCAGTACATTCAGGAGGAAGTGCTGACGCGGGCCAACGCCGCAGCCGATCCCTCGAAAGGCGCGATTGTGCCGGTGAGACGGCCGATGGTGGCGCCGGTGGTGCAAGCGGGAAGAAAGAAGTAGCGCTTCCGCTTTTTCTCTCGTTCGAATCGGTCCTGATCTCAAACGTCATCCTTCCCTGGACCTCTAAATGCCAAATGCCTCCTTCCCGCGTATCATATGGAGTCCTTCAGCCCCCGACCACCTGAGTGCTGACTGCTGAGTGTTGCATGCTCCCCTTCAAGCTCGTCTACAGCGACGCCTATTATCTCCCCATCGGCGACCACGTCTTCCCCGCCGAAAAGTACCGCCGCGTTCGCGACCGGCTGATCTCCAGTGGCGTGGCCGATGCCAAGAACTTCCTGGAGCCGCAGCCCGCGACCGACCTCGACATTCTTCTGGTACACACCCCAGAGTACGTGCAGAAGCTGAAGACCGGCACGCTCAGCCCGCGCGAAGAAATGGAAATGGAAGTTCCCTACTCGCGCGACCTGGTGGATGCCTTCTGGCTGGCGGCGGGCGGATCGATCCTCGCAGCGCGCCAGTGCCTGACCGACGGAGTCTGCGTCAGCATCGGCGGCGGCTTTCATCATGCCTTTCCCGACCATGGCGAAGGATTCTGCATGATCCACGACGTAGCCGTGGCCATCCGCCGCCTGCAGCGCGACGACAAGATTCGCACCGCGATGACCGTGGATTGCGACGTGCATCAGGGCAACGGCACCGCGGCAATCTTCGCCGGAACGCGCACCGAGAGCGTACCGCTGCCGTCGGTCTCGACTTCGACGCTGAATCAGCAGTCGGCGGCAAAAACAAAAACAACAAAAACGAAGATGCACGGCGCCCATGCCGGCGAGGTCTTCACCATTTCGCTGCACCAGCACAACAACTATCCGCTGTTTAAGCCGCCCTCATCGATTGATGTGGACCTGCCCGATGGCATTGGCGACGACGATTACCTGGCGTGGCTCGACAACGCGCTCAGCTCCGGCCTGCGGCAGTTTGAACCAGATATTCTGTGCTACGTGGCAGGCGCCGACCCGTATCGCGAAGATCAGCTCGGAGGACTCGATTTAACGATTGAGGGATTGAAGAAGCGCGACGAACTCGTCTTTCGGGTCGCCCACGCCCGCGGCATTCCGGTCATGGTGACCTTCGCCGGTGGCTATGCCCAGAGAATGGAAGACACGGTGACGATTCATAGCAATACGGTGATCGCGGCGAAGGAAGTGTTCGGGTAAGAAAACAGCCCGCCAATCCGCCTCAACGCAGACGGCGCACACCGGTGGGTCTGGATTGACAACGCCTCCGCCAAGGCCCAGTGCCGAAGGCACGGCATGTGAAAGCCCGGCACGGAAGTGCCCGGGGAAGGTGATCAACGGAATCGAGTCCCGAAGGGACGGCACCTACCCGAACGCGTCCTTCGAATCAAACGCGATCCCCGATTTCCGCAGCATCGCCTCAAACTCGATTTCGTAGGATCGCTTCTGATGGTGCTCTGCCTGGTGTTCAATGTAATTCTTGACTGCTTCCTTATTTGAACTGCTAACGCTGAACGCTCCGTATACCTCCTGCCAAGAAAACTCGATCCCGTGCTCATGCAGCCAGCGTGAAGAGTTGGCCTTCAAGACCCGCACCGCCTTCGCGACGGGCATGTCTGGCGGTAGCGCAATCACCAAATACGAATGGTTTGAAATGCCTCCCGCGGCGAGCACGGGCATTCCGTGATTGCGGCCGATCCCCGCAAAGTAATTCCAGAGTTTGGGCAGCAGTTCTTGAGGAATGAGATCGCGCCGCTCCTTGGTGCTGAAGACGCAGTGAACGAGAATATTGGGATATCTATGGGTCACGCGCTCACGATCCACAATGCCCAAACGCGGGTCTGTGCCGGATGTCACATCGCGGGTTCTTGGATCGCAGTTACCCGGCACTTCCGTGCCGGGCTTTCACATGGCGTGCCTTCGGCACTGGAGCGAGCCGGGGTTATCGACCAGAGAGCGCGGAGGCGCGCGGCTGTCAGCCGATTGGCCGCCTGTTAAAATACATTCTTATTATGTTCGAGAACTTACAGGAAAAACTACAACGCGCGTTCAAGACCCTTCGCGGCCAAGCCAAGCTCACCGAGGAGAATATTGACGAGGCCCTGCGCGAAATCCGGCTGGCGCTGCTCGAGGCCGACGTCAACTTCAAGGTCGTCAAGCTGCTGATTGACCAGATTCGAGTCAAGGCCGTCGGCCAGGACGTGCTGACCGCGCTCTCCCCGGGCGAGCAGGTCATCAAGATTGTGCGCGACGAACTGGTCGAACTTCTCGGCAAGGACACGGCGCGCATGAAGTTTGCCTCGCAGCCGCCCACCGTCGTGCTCATGGCCGGGCTGCAGGGTTCCGGCAAGACCACCACGTCGGGCAAGCTGGCGAACTGGTTCAAGACCGGCGGGCACCGTCCGCTGCTGGTCTCGGTGGACGTTTACCGTCCCGCGGCGCGCGAGCAATTGAAAGTTGTGGCGCAGGCGGTCAAGAGTCACATCTACGAAGGCGAAGTGGGCGAGGCCAACACGGCGACGGTTGAGCGATTGGTGAAAGAAGCCCGGCGCGAAGCTGTCGTCTCCGGCTGCGACGTGCTCATCGTCGATACCGCGGGCCGCTTGCACATCGACGATCAGCTCATGGACGAAATGCAGTCGCTGAAGAAGCTGCTGAATCCGTCGGAGATTCTATTCGTGGCCGACGCCATGACCGGACAGGACGCAGTGCGGTCGGCCGAAGAATTCCACAAGAAACTTTCGCTCACCGGCGTGGTGCTCACCAAAATGGACGGTGACGCCCGCGGCGGCGCGGCGCTTTCCATCCGCCAGGTCACGGGCCAGCCCATCAAGTTCATCGGCGTGGGCGAAAAGTATGACGCACTGGAGCCCTTCCATCCCGACCGCATCGTCTCGCGCATTCTCGGCATGGGCGACATCCTGTCGCTGATCGAGCGCGCTGAATCACAGATCGACAAGAAAAAGGCGCAGGAGATGGCTATCAAAGCCCTCACCGGCGATGGCTTCTCGCTCGAAGACTTTCGCGACCAGTTGCGGCAAGTGAAGAAGATGGGATCGATCAAGAACATCATGGGGATGCTGCCATCGATCGGGCCTTTTTCCGGTTTGCAGAAAGCTGCTGACAATGTGGACGAAAAACAGATCAACCGCGTCGAGGCGATTATCAATTCGATGACGGCTCACGAGCGCAATCATCACGAAGTGATCAACGGCAGCCGCCGCAAACGCATCTCCCGCGGCTCCGGCACCACCGTGCAGGAAGTGAATAACCTGCTTCGCCAATACGCGCAGATGAAAAAAATGTTCAAGCAGATGGGCAAGCCAAGTTTTGCTCGGCGGCTAGCGGGAATGAAATTGCCGGGGATGTAGCGGAGCAGTTGACAGTTGTCAGTGCCATGTGAGTGCCGTCCTGTAAGTAGCAGGAGCAAATATGGGTGGTTTCTTCTTGGGTCTTCTCCTTCCCTGCGTTCTCAAGTCTGCCGGGAATTGGCTGGACGCATTCGGCGGCGGGAAGTGGCTTTCGGTAGACGCAGCCGTTACCGCCGATCCGACGCGCCTCAACCGATCCGGCTGCAGTGCGGTGGAGATCGTCTATTCCTATCAGGTCGATGGCGTACTCTACACCGGCTCACACGAAGAGCCCTTCTGGGATAGCTCGGAAACTGACTACATGAAACGATTTCCAAGAGGAAGAAGCCTCGTGGTACGCGTAAAACCGGGAGAGCCCGAAGTGGTGGTGATGCGCGACAGGGATCAAACAGACGGGCTACGGAAACGGCTTCAGGGAATGGGTAAGTTGTGAAATGGCGCTCTCTTGAAGAATCGAGTCCCGGCCTCGATGCGCGTCCGCTGCGCGAGATCCTTGCCGAGCGCAAAGATCTGATTACGAAGTACGTTCCGCCGGAGACGCAGGCCATTCATGCTCAGGCCGTCACGGAACTCAAGGGGCGGCATCTTGCAGCGAACATCTTGCCAGTGGGCGCGAAGTCCCCCGTATTCGAACTTGCCGATCACGACGGGAAGATTGTTTCTTCGGCAGCGTTACTCGCCAACGGAAGACTTGTCATCTGCTTCATCCGCGGGCGGTGGTGTCCGTTTTGCGTCGGGCAGATGGAAGCCATGAACCTCGTCCTCACGCAGATCGAGCGGGCGGGAGCGGGGCTCGTCGCCATTTCTCCGCAGACCGTGAAGCAGTCGTTCTTCATGCACGATCAGCACAAGCTGCGCTTTCCGCTGCTCTCCGATGCACGCAACAAAATCGCGCGGAAGTTTGGGCTGACGTACCGCGTGCCGGGACTTCAGGAAGCGGTGTATCGGCGAGCATTCGTCAACCTGCCCTTCACCAACGGCGACGAAAGCTGGGAGTTGCCGATTCCGGCCACATACATCATCGGCGGTAACGGTACAGTTCTATCCGCGTCGGCGAATGAAGATTACACGGAGCGGCCGGAACCGGCAGACATCTTGCGGATACTTGAGCAGCATCCAGCTTAAATTGACTTCATTGTGCTGTAGACTCACAAGTAGGTTTCACTGCGCCTCTCCTCCCCACCGGAAGAGAGGCTTCCAACGGGCTGAGGTCGGCTCCGCTGGGCTATCGACGACATTCATGGCGATCCGGATTTGGGAGATTACGCGGCTGTGTGCTCGCCTCGCCGAAAATTCTCGATCAGATGTTCGGACGTGCGCAACGAGAATGCCAGAATGCTGATGGTGGTAGTCTTGTCGGTGCAATTCAGAAATACGCTGGCGTCGCAGACATACAAATTCGGAATATCGTGTGTCTGCCCAAAGCGATTGGTCACAAAATTCTTCGGATCATTTCCCATGCGGCATGTGCCCGTTTCATGCAGGCTCCAGCCCGGGATCTCCGGATCCTGGCCGGAGCCCTCGAGCTCTCCACCAGCCGCGCGCAGCACCTCAGCGCACACCTGCTTGGAGTGCTC
>PLEA01000567.1 GCA_003136335.1 Acidobacteriaceae bacterium
TCGACGCTGACCATGCAGTTGGCGCGCAATCTCTTTCTGTCGCCCGACCGGTCCTTTCATCGCAAAGTGCAGGAAACCATGTTGGCCATCCAGATCGAGCGGCGGTTCACCAAGCCGCAGATTTTCACGCTCTATGCGAACCAGATTTCTCTGGGGCACGGTGCGTATGGCTTCGAGGCCGCGTCCGAGTTTTACTTCGGCAAGCCGGCCAGCAAGCTAACTCTCGAGGAAGCGGCATTGCTCGCGGGTTTGCCGAAAGGCCCAACGGTATATTCGCCGATCAACCATCCCGACCGCGCGCAGAAGCGGCGGAATCTGGTAATCAATGCCATGCTGGAAGACGGCAAGATTACAGCCGCGCAGGCGGCCGACGCGCGATCCGCGCCCCTGGTGCTGCATCTGGCGCACGATCCCAATTCGCTGGCTCCGTATTTTGTGGAAGAGATTCGCCGCTACCTTGAGAATAAATACGGAGCCGACCAGGTGCACGAGGGCGGCCTGAAGGTTTACACCACGCTCGATGTGGATTTGCAGAGAGCCGCGAACCAGGCGGTCCTTGACGGCTTGGCTGTCTATGAACGGCGCCACGGGTGGAAGGGTCATCTGGAAAACGTGGCGGCCAATGGGATGGTTCTCGGTAAATATTTTCATCCCGACTGGGACGACGAGCCTGAGGTGAACGGTTACATCCACGCGTTGGTGACCTCCGTGGGGACTGGCATTGCCACGCTGAAGTTTGGACGATACACCGCAGCTCTTGGCCAAGGGGACGTTGCCTGGACCGGGCACAAACTGGCTGACATTCTGAAAACCGACGACATCTCCTATGTCAAGATTCTCGCGCTCGGCACGAACGGCGCCGCCCGCATCAGCCTCGAGCAGGATTCCGGAGCCCAAGGGTCGCTGCTGGCGATCGACAACGCCACCGGCGGAATCAAGGCAATGGTAGGCGGGCGCGATTTCAACGAGTCGAAATTTGATCGCGCCACGCAGGCCATGCGGCAGGTGGGCTCTTCGTTCAAGCCCTACGTCTACACCACGGTCATCGACGAGGGCGCCAGTCCCGACGACACGATTCTCGATGAGCCCATCAGTTTTGAAACTCCCTCCGGCCCTTACTCTCCGCACAACTACGACGAAAAATTTGAAGGCATCATCACGCTGCGGCGCGCGCTGGCCCAGTCCCGCAACATTCCGGCCTTGAAATTGGCGAACAAAGTCGGCATCAAAAGCGTCATCAACTACGCGGAGCGTTTCGGCATCACAGCAAAGTTGCCGCCGTATTTGCCGGTGGCGCTGGGCGCGGCCGAAATTACATTGATGGAACAAACCTCGGCATACAGCGTCTTTCCCAACGACGGGGTGCGCGTGATCCCGCGCTACATCACGCGCGTGGCCGACTACGAAGGCCGTGTCCTGGAAGAAGATTTTCCCGACGTAAAGGATGTAATCAGCGAGCGCACCGCCCGCATCATGACCTCCATGCTGCGCGAGGTGGTGCTGCATGGCACCGGAATTGCCGCGGCCAGGCTGCCCTTTCCGGTAGCCGGCAAGACCGGCACAACCAACGATTTTACCGATGCCTGGTTCATGGGTTTCTCTCCCACCATGACCTGTGGAGTCTGGGTCGGCTACGATGAGAAAAAATCTCTCGGCGCCAAAGAAACCGGAGCACACGCGGCCCTCCCCATCTGGATGAATTTCATGACCGTGGCAATGGCAGGCAAGGATCCAGGCGATTTCCAGTCGCCGCCGCTAGCACCGCACGCGGTCCCTCAGAAAGTAGATACGCCGGACGCAGCCCAGGCAACGGAAGAAGCGCACTGATCAGCCCTGAAAGAGGCTACATCGTAGAGACGTAGCTCGCTACGTCTCGCCCGCGCCGGCAGAAAGACATTGCGAGCACCGTCCCCACGACGAGAGAGAACTATGAAAGATAAACTGATCCTCTGCCTGCTGCTCGCACTGCCACTACTCGCAACCGTCGCTGTCGCGCGAGAGCCACCGCCAGAAACCGCGCCAACCGATAACAAGGCCGCCGTCGAGCAAGTCCTGCGCACGCAGCAGGACGCTTGGAACCATCACAACGTGGAAGCCTTCATGGCCGGCTACTGGAACTCTCCAGAACTAACTTTCTTTTCAGGCGGCAAGCAGACCCGCGGCTGGCAAGCGACGCTGGACCGCTACCGCGCAACCTATGCGAGTCCGGGGCATGAGATGGGAACACTGGACTTCTCCGCTTTGCGCATCGAGATCTTCGGCCCGGAGGCGGCATTCGTGCGCGGCGAATGGCATCTGACCATGCCGGATGGGAAGACTCCCCACGGTCTCTTCACTCTGGTATTTCGCAAATTTCCTGAAGGATGGAAGATCGTGCACGACCACACTTCGGCGGCGGAATGAATAGCTGGCCTCTCGCCAGAGCCGCTCTCACAGTCGGGGTTCTGGAGCCGCTCTCATCATCTGGGTTTGGGAAGGGCACGACTTCAGTCGTGCCGCTAAAGATTGCATAAAGACTGGGCTTCAGCGTGTGCGTGAGAACTAAAGGTCGGGGAAAGAGGCAGAATGAAACTACAAGCTTCCAGCCCCGAAGGCGCGGCATGGGAAAGCCCGGCATGGCAGTGTCGGGTGAGAGTGGGAGAAGCACGCGAGTCCCGCAGGGACGGCACATGTTCTCACAAATACTCTTTAGTCCCTGAGGTTCGCTTTTTGCGCTCTCATCATCGGGTGTGGGAAGGGCACGACTTCAGTCGTGGCGCTACAGCCTGCATAAAGACTGGGCTTTTAAGCCCCTGAGGTTCGCTTTTTGCCAACACCTGAATCACTGTGGGACCCTGTCCAGTAGCTTACTTCTTCACGCGCACCTGGACGCGCGTGCCCTCCGGCAGACTGCCGCTCAATAATTCCACTTTTCCATTGCGCACAATACCTTCGAATTCCTGCAGAGGTTGAGCCGAAGTCTGCGCAGGCGCCCGCGCCACACTCCGCCCCATCCCTTTGTCCATGGCCTCATTCGCCAGGCGGTCCGCTTCCTGATTCTGCTCGCGCAGAGCGTGGCCAATCGAGAACCACTCAAGTTGCGCGATCAATTCCTTCGCGCGGCCGTGCAGGTCTTGCAAGGTCACATTCTTCACTTTATAGATGCCCTTGATCTGTCGCACCAGCAACTCCGAATCGCTGATCAGCTTCAGCGCCTTGGGCCCGTGCTGCAGCGCATATTCAAGCGCGGCAATCAGTCCTTGATACTCCGCAAAGTTATTGGTCTGGTGACCGAGATATTCGCTCAGAGCAGCCACTTTGCATCCGGCTTCGTCTTGGACGACGACACCATAACCGGCGGGTCCGGGATTGCCGCGCGCACCGCCGTCGCTGTGAGCGATCAGATAGTGCGCGGGTGGATTCTCGCGGGCTTCGAAGAGCGGCTTAGTTCCGGCACTGCGAGAGGAATGAGCGGGCATGCCCGAGTTTACAACAAGGGCAACGATCCGGAATTTCAACAGCAATTCCACTCAACCATGTGACCTCCAACCTTGTGCTCCAACTCAAGAAAGCAGATCATAGTTAAAGCGAAAGCGCTGGAGGAAGAGACCACGACACAGGCCTTAAAGTCCTTTGTTATCAGGATTCTGACCTCTAAGCCATCTGCTATCAGGATTTTGCAGAGACTTTTTGCAGATCCCGCGCCAGTCAAGCGTTTCAGAGGCAGGGAGAGGGGGATACCCCCAAAGCCGCCCGATTTCCCAAAAGGGCGGTCAGCGTACGGCCAAGCGAGGTTCGTCGCAGAATCTTTTGCAAGAAACTTCCACAGCCTGACACGCCTGTCGCTCAGTGTCCCGCAGCCAGCCGCGTGGCCAGCCGCGGTGGAAGTTTCGCGGCAAAAATCCGATCCTGCGCTGCTTTCAGATTGTAGGGCGTGCGGTGGAAGTGCACGACCTGCGCCTCTGTATCCAGCAGCGCGAAAGCGGCGCGCCAGTCGCCGTCGCGCGGTTGCCCAACAGAACCGGGATTGATCAGATATCGCGCATCGGGCTTCAGCTGCAGCGGGATGGATTCGGCTTGGCCTACAGAGCGGTACTCCGGACGGAGGCCATCGGCGGAAGAGTCGTTAACAAAAAATCCACCTTGCAAATGCGTGTGTCCAAAGAAAGTTAAGGGAGTGGTTAAGGTGATGAGCGGCGCGAGCGCGTCTCCCAGCGAAACAACATATTCATCCTCATCATTGGGAGAGCCATGGACCAACTGTACTTGTGGGAAATCCGGCAAGGGAACCGGGCCTTTCGGCAGAGCGCGGAGCCAATCGAGATTTTCGGGCGTCAATTCGTTGCGCGTCCAGATGGCGGCAGATGCAGCCATGGGGTTGAAATCGTAGAGGTCCAAAAGGCCGGTGACGGCCTTGTCATGGTTGCCGCGAACAAAGATTTTCCCCAAGTCGCGAGAACGGGCGGTTACTTCATTCGGACTGGCCCCGTAGCCCACAATGTCCCCTAGGTTCACGACCACGTCGAACGAAGGAGCAGCGGCGAGAGTGGCTTCGAGAGCTTCGAGGTTTGCGTGGATGTCGCTCAGCAGCAGGATTCGCAAGGATCACCGGACAAACTGCCGATTATAGACTAACGTTTCGCACTAAGATGCAGTGCGCGAGCACGAAGGAGAAGAACATTATGACAAGCCGCGGCTTGCTGGGCTGGCGGTTCAAGAACAGAACGCCGTTATGGTTCAAGATTATCCTGGCACTCCTGATGGCAGATTCTGTGCTGCACTTCGGACTGCTCTCGACGGTTTCGAACTGGGCGCTGCAATCGCCAGACCCCGTACATTCTTATCGCGTGCCTTTCCGGGACGGAAACATCTATTTCGTCCAGTGGTGGCTGGGGAAATACTTGGACGCGTGGTGGATCGGGCCGGGACTGCTGGCCATATTGATTTTGCTGCTTTTGCGGAACCGTGACCAGCTCGAGCGGGTGCTCTGATTTTCTCTTTCCATCACTTCGCAGCTAAGAGTTTATAACCGGGCAACGGGCCCAGTGCCCCGCCGAAACCTGCACCAGCTGCGGCAAAGCGCGCACGCACTCGGGAATGCGGAATTCGCAGCGCGGCTCAAACCCGCAACCCGCGGGCATGGCGTGCAGCGCGGGGACCGTGCCTTCAATCGTCTGCAGCGGGCGAGCGCGGTCCGTCTTGAGGTCGGGCACGGCGCGGAGCAAGCCGCGCGTGTACGGATGCGCGGGCGACTGGAAGATGTCTCGTTTCGCGCCCAGCTCCACCAGGCTACCCGCGTACATGACAGCGACGCGATCGGCGATCTGCGAAACCACCGCCAGGTCGTGAGAAATGAAAAGCATCGCCAATCCAAACTTGGTGCGCAATTGAGCGAGCAACTCAAGAATCTGCGCCTGAATTGTGACGTCGAGTGCTGTGGTTGGTTCGTCGGCGATCAGCAACTGCGGGCGGTTGACGATAGCCATGGCGATCATGATGCGCTGGCGCATGCCGCCGGAGAGTTGATGAGGATAGTCGCGAGCCCGGCGCGCCGCATCGGGGATCGCGACCTCGTTCATGGCGTCGACGGCGCGCTGCCAGGCGGCAGTCTTCGAAATGGAACTGTGCGCAACCACCGCTTCGGCGATCTGATCTCCAACGCGCATAACTGGATTGAGCGCGGTCATCGGCTCTTGAAAAATCATGGCGATGCGCGAGCCGCGCAATTGACGCATCACGTCGTCCTCGAGGGAGGAAAGATTACGCGCAGCGGCGCCGGTTTCTGCGAAAACGATTTCACCCGAGACTCGGGCTTGCGGCGGCAACAACTTCATGATGGCGAGGGACGTGATCGACTTGCCGGAACCGGATTCGCCGACCAAGCCCAGGACTTCGCCGGGAGCGATGGAGAAGCTGAGATCGCGGACGGCGGGAAGAGTTTGTAGGGTGACAACCGCCCGAGCTTGCTCTGAGCGATGTCGAGGGGGCTGTTCGCCTGCTCGCGGGACAGCGACTGCTGCGTTCGGCGCGGGAAATTCGATGTTTAATTGGCGGATGTCGAGCAGGGGCTGCACGGTTTCAATGGTAGCAGCGCGGGCAAAAACCGTCGCCCTCGGGGCGACGGACAGCCGAGGCGGCTGTCCCTACATGTGCTGCTGTTATCCTAGCGTTTGCTACTGCCCCAAGATTAGCGGCAAGCCGTTTTTGTTGTTGCCGATCACCACCACCTTGGAGTTGGGGCTCTTGGCCAGGTTTTCGGTAGCTTCAATTCCTTTCCATTCGAGTAGTGACGGTGTGATGCCTTGGGCGACGATCTGCTGGAAGTCGCGGACTCCTGCGGCTTCGATGCGCTTGCGCTGGGCTTCCTGGGTTTCTTTTTGCAGGCGGAAGTTCATGGCCAGCGACTCCTGCTCGGCCTGCTGTTTGGCTTCAATGGCGGCCTTGAGCGTGGCGGGAAGCTGAATGTCGCGCAGAAGAACATTTTCCACGATCAGGCCGCGCTGCATGAGTTGTGTGCTCACCTGATCATAAATTTGCTTCGCCACCATTTCACGTTCGCCGGTGTAGAGAGCGTTGGCAGTATGGGAGGCTGTGGCTTCGCGTATGGCGGAGCGCAGCGTGGGTTCAACCACAACATTTTCGTAATCGGCACCAATCTTCTGGAAAACTTCGGCGGCCCGGTCCGGATTCAGGTGATAAATGAGCGAAGTGTCCAGGCTCATCATGAGGCCTTCGCTCGAAGGCACGCTGGCCGATTCCTTGAGCGTCTGGGTTTGAATGGAGAGCTCGTTATTCGCCTTCATCGGATTGATGAGATGAATTCCCTCGCCCAACGTTTCTCCGGACTGCACTTTCCCGAAGAGAGTGAGCACTCCCACGTGGCCCGTGCCCACCTTCGTGACGGCGCTGAAAAACAGGATCACGAGCAGGAAGGCGGCGATTCCCAAACCGATCAGGCGAATCAGGCTGCCGCCGTGGCCACCGCCGCCGTCAATAATTCTGCTGCGAGCTGGATCAAAAATCGTCATCGTAGTTCTCCCTGAGAGATTCTAGGTTAGGGCGGAAGGGCCAGAAAAGTGGCTTCCAGGGCTCCGGATGGTTGGTAGGTCTTAGGTGGTGGGTCTTGGGACTTCGCATCCTTACGCCAAGACCGGCTCTGAATCTTGCTGCACCGTTACCGCATCTCTTACAGTACATCCATGAGCAAAATTCACATTCCTACACCTTTGCGGCAGTACGTTGGCAAGCAAACCTCGGTAGAAGTGCAGGGCGCAACAGTCGGCGAAGCGATGAGCGCGCTGGTGGCGCAGCATCCCGATCTGCGGAAGCACCTTTACACCGAGGAGGGCAAACTGCGCGCCTTCGTTAACCTTTATGTTAACGACGAAGACATTCGCTACCTGCACAAAGAGGCGACGGCGCTGGAGGAGGGTGATAACATTTCCATCGTGCCTTCCATCGCCGGAGGCGCTGAAAACGCATCCCTCAGTTGTCGGCGGAGCGATTCTGCTTTGTCATTCCGAGCGAAGCTGCTTTGTCAGCCCGACTAACGCGAGGGATCTAGGTTTTTGCTTGTAGCTCCTGGCTCGGCGGTGGCGCAAGCAAGAACCCAGGTTCCTTGCTTCGCTCGGGAGGACAAACTTTTTCGGGATATGGCTTCGGCGACTGGCTTCGACATTTGTTTCGACGTTTAGCTTTCCACGTTTAGCGTTCGGCGGCGGCGTCCTGGCTCCCTGTTTCTCGAGAGCCGGCAATTCAAGTTTCATCCGAGGACTTTATGGCCAGCATCACGGAAATTCCAGCAACGCTCAGCAAGGATGAAATCCTGCGCTACTCGCGCCATCTGATCATGCCCGAGGTGGGCATGGACGGGCAGCAGAAGCTGAAAGCGGCGCGGGTGCTGTGCATCGGCACGGGTGGGCTGGGATCGCCGCTGGCGTTGTATCTGGCGGCCGCGGGCGTGGGCACGTTGGGTCTGGTCGACTTCGATGTGGTGGACTATACCAACCTGCAGCGACAGATTATTCATTCGACGGCCGACGTGGGACGCAAAAAGCTCGATTCCGCGGCGGACAAACTGAAGGGGATCAATCCTTTTCTGAACCTGCGTACATTCGACACGCGGCTGAGCAGTGCGAACGCGATGGAACTATTTCGCGACTTCGACATCATCGCCGACGGCACCGACAACTTTCCCACGCGCTATCTGGTGAACGACGCGTGCGTGCTCTCCGGTAAGCCAAACGTTTACGGATCCATCTTTCGCTTTGAGGGACAGGCAAGCGTGTTTGCCACGGAAGATGGGCCGTGCTATCGCTGTCTGTATCCCGAGCCGCCTCCGCCTGGACTGGTTCCCTCGTGTGCAGAGGGCGGCGTGCTCGGCATTCTGCCAGGTCTCGTGGGCGTGATGCAGGCGACCGAAGTTATCAAATTGATTTTGGGCATCGGCGATCCCCTGATTGGGCGCTTGCTGCTGATTGACGCGCTGGGCATGAAGTTCCGCGAACTGAAGTTGCGCAAAAATCCGGACTGCCCGGTGTGCGGCACGCATCCGACCGTCACCAAGCTGATAGACTACAACGAGTTTTGCGGGATTCGCGGGGAGGAAAAACCTGTGGCTAGTGGCGTTCCGGAAATTCAGGTGGAAGAGTTGAAGCGGCGTTTGGACGCCAAGGACGATCTCTTTGTGCTCGACGTGCGCGAACCGCACGAATATCAAATCTGCAATATTGGCGGATATCTGATTCCCCTGAACGATCTGCCGAAGCGCGTGAGTGAACTCGACTCCAGCCGAGAAATCGTAGTCCATTGCAAGATGGGCGGACGGAGTGCAAAAGCAGTCGCATTTCTGCAGCAGTCGGGGTTCCCGAAGGTGCACAACCTGACTGGAGGAATCGCGGCCTGGTCCGACCGCGTGGATCCGAAAGTGCCGAAGTACTAAAGGGCGGTGGTCTGGTCTAACGTGCGTGCGGCTTTCAGAGCATCCTTGCGGATGGCTTCCACCTCTTTTGCCATCGCGAATTTCAATTCCTCAATCCCCTTGCCAGTCACGGCAGAGACTTCGTACAGCTTCAACTTATGTCTCTTGCAATAGCGTTTTAAGTCGGCGAGTTTGTCTTTGTTGACGGCATCGATCTTCGACGCCGCCATGATCATCGGCTTCTCATCGAGATGCGCCCCGAAGCTGCCTAGCTCGCCCAGAATTACTTCGACGTCCTTGGTCACATCCGGGCGGCCGCTGGCGTCGGAAATGTCGACCAAATGTACGAGCAGACGAGTGCGTTCAATATGCCGGAGGAACTGCGTGCCGAGGCCGGCCCCCATGTGCGCCCCTTCGATCAGGCCGGGAATATCCGCCACTACAAAACTTACTTCCGTTTTCGCATCGCCCACAGCGACCACTCCCAGGTTGGGTTCGAGAGTGGTGAACGGATAATCCGCGATCTTGGGCCGCGCCGAGGAAATACGGGAGATCAGCGTGGACTTGCCCACGTTCGGATATCCCACGAGCCCGACATCGGCTAGCAGCTTCAATTCCAGCCGGTAGGTGCGTTCCTCTCCGTCACGCCCCGCCTCATGCTCCCGCGGCGCTTGGTGTACCGACGTGGCAAAGCGCGCGTTTCCGCGCCCGCCGCGGCCGCCGCGGGCAATCGCGAAGCTCTGGTCAGCCTGCGCAAACTCGAAAAGTCTATCTCCGGTTTCGTCGTCGTACACGATGGTCCCTACCGGAACTTTCAGAACCACGTCGCCGCCGTCGCGTCCGGTTTTGTTCGAACCTTCGCCGTGGCGTCCGCGCTCCGCTTTGTGCTCAGGATTGAAACGAAAGTGCACCAGCGTGTTGTGGCGCTCGCTGGATTCCATGACTATGTCGCCGCCCTTGCCTCCGTCGCCGCCGGAGGGTCCGCCGCGCGGGACGAACTTCTCCCGGCGGAAGGCCATGCAGCCATTGCCACCGTCTCCCGCTTTAACCCGAATTTTGGCCTCATCAATAAACATGCTTGCACCAAGAATGCCTGTCATCCCGCACCAAGAACGGCGGTCATCCCGAGCGTAGCGAGGGACCTAGGTTCTTGCCTACACTACCGGAGTCGCCCTAGCAGGCAAACACCCAGATCCCTCGCTTCGCTCGGGATGACAGTCCGTAGGAACTCCAGCCTTGCAAAACAAAAGCCTCGTCCCGAAGGCGAGGCTGTGTGACGCGGGCGCTCCCGCCCCGCGAACCTTCCGACAGCGGAGACGCTAGTCGATTTCCATGGGCTCGACCATTACGAACTTGCCCATCGAACCCTTGTTCAGGAACTTGATGCGGCCCGTGATCTTGGCGAAGAGAGTGTCGTCTTTGCCGCGGCCGACGTTCAGCCCCGGCTTCACGCGCGTGCCCCGCTGCCGAACAATGATGGTGCCGCCGGGCACGACTTGCCCGCCGAATGCTTTAAACCCAAGCCGCTGCGCGTTGGAATCCCGGCCGTTTCGTGAAGTGCCTTGTCCTTTTTTATGTGCCATATGACAGTTCTCAGTTCTCGGTTGTCAGTAAAATGTGTGGGGACGGGCGACTCGCCCATCCAGCTTCTATTTCTTCTTCGGATGCGACTTCTTTGCCGCCTTTTTCGGCGCAGCCTTCTTCTTAGTCGAATGTTTCTTGGCCTTCGCGTGTGCTGCCGGCGCCTCGTGTTCGTGTGACTCGTGTTCGTGTGACTCGTGCTCGTGCGGTTCGTGCGCTTTCACCTTCTTCGGCTTCGCTTCCTTCTTGGGCAATTCGGGAGCCTTAAAGCTCTGCCCGTCAAAAGCGATCTCAGAGATGCGCACCGCCGTATACGCCTGGCGATGTCCGCGGAGTTTCTTGTACTGCTTCTTGCG
>PLEA01000465.1 GCA_003136335.1 Acidobacteriaceae bacterium
ATAATCAGGTGGGCATGGCCAATGCCGTGAGCGGAGCGCGACACGTGTTGAAGCTGGTGGATGGAGGCATGAGCGCGGCCCTGAACAGTTACCTGCCCGTCATGCCAGCTGCCAGCGCGTGCACACAAAACGCCGCCAACCCCACGGGGTGCGGCGGGTTCACCATCGCCTCCGAGAACCCGGTGTACATCCAGGGCGACTACAACACCAACTCGTCGGATCCATTCTGGGCAACCGCGTTTAACGCAGTTCCCACCCAGACGACCCATTCGGCAGCGTCCATCATCGCAGACTCGGTTATGGTTTTGTCGAACCAGTGGACTGATGCGAACAGTCTGGTCTATCCAACGAGCTCCGGCAATCGCACTCCTACCGTGCCCGCGTATTACCGCGCCGCTATTTCTGCCGGAAAGAGCATCCCGTTCCCGCAACCGACCTGGGCGAACGNNGCACAACTTCCTCCGGTATCTGGAGAACTGGGGCGTAGGGGGCCCCGTAACCCTGAATTACAACGGCTCGCTGGTCAGCATGTATTACGCGGAGTACAACACGGGCACCTATAAGGACGGCCCCGGTGGCACCGTCTACAGCCCGCCGTCTCGTAACTACTTCTTTGACGTGCTGTTCCTGAACCCAGCCAACCTGCCCCCCGCCACGCCCGAGTTCCAGGACATCGACAGCCTCAGTTATCACCAGAACTTCACCCCGCAGTAATCGGATGACCCGATCTCTGGCCCCGGTACCGCCTCCGCGGACCGGGGATTTTTTGTGCATTCGTTACAATCGTAGAAATCGCGCTCAGCACACTGTCGAAGGCGCCGTTGGGTTTTAACAAACCTGCAACAAGCAAAGAGCATGGAGCTGGTGGAATTGGGCAACCATACCGGGAATTTCGGCGACGATGCGCAATTGTCGCAAGAAGGAGCGCTTGCGGTTTCCTGACAGTCCCGGGGGCATTCATACAACTTCGAGAACCTGAACTTCAACGGCACGGAGCGCAAGCTAAATGCTTTCTGTGCGGAATTCGAACCCTCTCCTCGGACAAGTGAAATCTTGGCTACTCACGGTTTGGGAAAGGAGACGTGTTACGAAAGTGGGCCGTTGAAATTATATCGGTCGCGATCGTCCGGACCGCAGACCTTTGGAGCGGCCCATGTGTAACATGGTTCGACAACTTGCAAGAGGGCGAATCGGAGTGTAATCTTCCCGTTTTCGAAGACAAAAAGGAAATCTCGGCTACGTAGTCGACTTCGCAGGGAGGAGACGGAAAAGAGTCGGTTGGATAAAGGCAGGGCACGGGGTCGTATGAAACTAACGACATCATGGAGTGGAAAAGGGGCGCTGGGCTTCGCGGGAGCGGCGCTTGTAGTTTTCGCACTGGTTCAGGCTGCGAGTGCGCAAAGCTCGAGTGAGCGGATTTCGATCGTTTCCGATTGGAGCGACCGGCACGTGGTTTTTTCCCTTCCCGATTCCTTTGAGACGGCGTGGAGACTTCGGACGGAATCCCGTTTTTGGTTGCAAGCACTAAGACGCAATGCAAGGGGCCTCGGACGGGTTGAGGAATCTGAAGATCAACGAAACGATTTAAACGAATTTGAGTGGGGCCAGAAGAAATCCAGGAAGGCGTTTCACAAGGACTGGGGCCAGTCATTAGGGGCCAATGGTTCAACGGGCGCACCCCTGGCCGGTGTGAACTGGTATCCCGTGGGGCCCGCGAAATATACATTTGACATCAATGCCGCTCCGGACTGTAACCGTGACTACGTGATTTTCCCTACGAATTTGGCTGGTGTGACGGCTGGGCAAGCCAGCGTGATTGCCTATAGGAACCTTTACGCGGGAGCTGGCAGCTCATTTTGCGGTGTCGCCAACCCTATGGTCTATTGGTCATATAACACCAATTTCGACCATGTAGGCACGGCCACAAATGGCGCCGTGCAAACTTCTCCGGTCATCTCGCTTGATGGCACCAAAGTAGCGTTCGTCGAGACACGGACCGCCGCCAACGGCGGCGCCATTCTCCATCTTCTTAAGTGGCATGCTCTCGATGGTGGCGCGATCAACACCGCAGCAGCGCCTACGACCGCCACGGCCTGGACCGCGGATGGACTTGCTGGGCATTGCCCCGTTGCAGGCGCGTGCATGATCAGCATCGTCCTCAACGGTGCTCAGGCCGACACCGCATCATCTGCCTTCTACGACTATGCGCGCGATGCAATCTATGTTGGCGATGATAACGGCGTGCTCCACAAGATCATCAATGCCTTTGGTGTTGCCGGAGCGACCCCCAGCGAGATAACTTCGGGCAATTGGCCGATCATCGTGGATGCAGGAAGAATTCTAACCTCTCCCACGTTGGACTCCGTATCGGGGAATATTTTTACGGGGGATTCCGGCGGGCGTCTTAGCTATGTCCGCGAAACATTCAGCACGACGGGAACCTGCGCTGCCGGTTCACCGCCATGTCTCGGCTCGACCGACATCAATCCTGCTGTCCATGTCATTGCCGACGCCCCCATAGTAGACTCGGCCACGGAAAAGGTTTTCGTATTTTTCGGCAACAACGGAACGAGCGCAGCCGTCATTCAGTCGGATGTCACGTTGAGCGCCTCGGTCACCGCCACCCTGGGGACGGGAACGGGCCACCATCTTCATTCTGGGGCCTTTGACAATACCTATATCATGGGCAACGGGAGCGTGGGATCGCTGTACATGTGTGGATCGTCGCCCACCAGCGCTCCTACCATCCAGCGTATCGGCTTCACGAATTCAGGTAGAATCCCTCCAAGTCCTTTCGCAAATCCCGTAGGAACGATGAATGCCGCCGTGGATGCTGCGACTCTCACGGTCGCCACGGGCAGTGCGGAATGCGCTCCAGTAACAGAGCTTTACAATGCAAACGCACCCGCGGCTTCCAGGGACCAGATTTTTTTCGGCGTTCAAACTTTGGGCAGCGGAACGAGCTGCGGTGGGGCCGGCTGCGTCATGTCGGTGAATGTTACGGGAACTCCGGCAAACCTGGCCATTGCGAATTCTATCGCGGAAATCAACGGCCCTAGCGGGATCATTGTGGACAATGATGCAAATACCGCATTGTCCCCACAGTCATCGAGCCTCTATTTTTCGAGCCAGGGGAACAGCACAGCAGGCGTCCGTTGCGGTGTGACAGTCGGCGTGGGCTGCGCGGTCAAGGTGACGCAAGCTGGTTTGAATTAGACGCGGAAGCATTTGGCAAGAAACACCGTGCCGCGCGGTTTTGACCCTGCTCCCCGCTTCCACTCACTTGAACATACGATGAAATCCTTCTGCCCATCTCCAGTTCGAGTGGGGATGAGGGAGTGGGGCAAGGGGTAGACGTTCGAGGCCTCTTGCCCGACTTCAGTTACTCGTCTTTAGCCGTCGCGGTTGCTGGTTGTAGCGGAGCATCCGCTCTTCCTTGGGCGAGCGAGAAGTGTTCCCGGCCGCAGCCAGCGAGAGTTTCAGCGGTTATCTGATAGAACCAATTCGCAAACCGTTGTTGCTGAAACCCTTTGCAAGTATTTGCTACGGCACATGGATGACGATTCTGCAATTCTCCTTGTGGATGATGATGTCGAGACTCTGGATGCCTCTTTCCCATCTGGTATGAAGATCGATTTGGGTCGGCTCGCGGAATATGCCAATGATGCCGACCGACCTTCGCAAGACTCGGCTGTCGAAAAGGTAGAGTCGAGAGAGGCTCTGTCACGCGCCGCGCGGGGAAAGAAGTGCCAAGAAAGTAAACGAATTCTCCAACCGATTTGTTATAGCATCGGGACTAGAAGGTGTCCACGCAGTAGTCGTGGCACCTCAGTGATTCGCCTTCGCACGTGCATTCTCTATGGCTGAGAAAAACGACAAAGGCGACAATGAGAACGCACGGGAGAGCCGCCGCACGGCGAAAAAACCTTATCAAGATCCTGCATTCCGGTACGAACGTGTATTCGAGACGATGGCGCTGTCCTGCGGCAAAGTCAATGCTACCGAATCTCAATGCCGATTCAACCGACATAGTTCGTAGTTTGCTGCCATCCATGCACGACGCGCGACCAATTCGAGAGGATCCTAAGCTTGGTCTTGTGACCGAGATGCTTCGCAGCCGTGGCACCGTTCACTTCAAGGCATGGGGATCGAGCATGCTTCCCTCGGTCTGGCCGGGCGATGTGATCACGACTCAAAGCGCAGCACCCCACGAGGTCCGTTCCGGAGATATCGTCTTAGTTCTGCGCGACAGCCGCTTCTTTGTTCATCGGCTGGTTGCAAGACGATTAATTCAGGATCGCCTTTTGTGGATTATGAGGGGGGACGCAATGCCGCACGACGATCCACCCATCGCCGCATCTGCGTTGCTGGGCCGAGTGGCCAGTATCCGTCGTGCCAATCGCAGTTTCGTTCCGAGCCGCCGAGTCTCGTTGTTCCATTTCGCTCTGGCTTGGATGCTGTGCCGCTGCGACCGATTTCGCAATCTGATGCTGAAGGTTCATGCGGCGCGCCTGCGGGCAGCCCCGACGAGCGCCGGAAAGTTCTTTCGGATCGCGTTAAGGCGCAGGATTTCTGGCACTTCTCCGTCCCCTACTTCGCATCCGTGACAACAGCCCTCCCCACGACCGTGCCCGAGGCCGTATCCATCGAGATCGGAGGCATGGCGATTGGCGTGCGCACGCACGACTCCTCTTTTCGGCGGCTAATCGAGAATCGCTACGCGAGTTTCGTCGGAAATTCTCCGAGTTCTCACTTCGATTTCGATATTGACCTGTACGAGCCATCGGAATCCGCCTCCCCGGATGACGGGCTGGAGGTGAAGATTGAAGCAGGCGAATGGTTGTTAAAAAGGGGCGACTTCCGCGCACGTTGGAATCCGGATATCAGCCGTGGTTACATCCGTCAATCGCGCAGTCCCTACGCCATCGATTGCGTCTTGCGTATCGTTCACAGTCTCATTTTGGCGAGGCAAGGAGGTTTCTTAGTTCATGCTGCCAGTGCGATCCGCGGCGGAAAAGCTTTTCTGTTTTCCGGGGTTTCCGGCGCGGGCAAGACGACGATCTCCCGGCTAGCACCGCCCGATGCGGCACTGCTCACCGACGAAATCTCCTACGTACGGCGCGAAGGCAATCGGTACTTGGCTTGCGGGACGCCTTTTGCAGGAGAGTTGGCACGGGTTGGCGAAAACCAATCCGCCCCCCTCAGCGCACTGTTTTTGCTTGAGAAAGGCTTGCAGAACAGCATCGAGCCGGTGAGCGCTACGGAAGCGATTCGGCGACTGCTGAGGAATATTTTGTTTTTCGCTGACGATGCCGAGCTGGTGAAACTCGTTTTTCAGTCCGCTTGCGAGTTTGCTAGTTTGGTTCCCATCCGGCGCTTAGTGTTCGTCCCTGACCAGCGAGTTTGGGACATAATATGCTAGATACGCCAGGTCGACAGATCAAGATGGCCGAAAGATACATTTCGCGAAGCTCGGCGATTGCCTCCCGCCTACTGGGCGGCGAAGTAATGATCATGTCGACCGCAGATTCGACATTTTTCACTCTCAATGAAGTTGCTTCTGCGATTTGGCAGGCTGCGGATGGGTACACTCCTCTGTCAGAAATCGTCGCCGACAAGATCTGCCGGGAATTCGATGTCGACCGGGAACAGGCGCAACGCGGCGCCGAGCGCTTCGTTGACGAACTCTCACAACACGGCATCCTGCTGGTATCGGACAAGCCACGCATCGATTCCTGGCTGTGTCTGGAGAGCCAATGAGCCTGCTGGCTGAGATGAATCAAAAGGCGCTGAAGTTGGGCGTGCCCATCAGCGTTCACTTTGATATCACCTACCGTTGCAATGAGCGTTGCGTGCATTGCTACCTGGATCACGACGATCATGGCGAGATGACGACGGCGGAAATTACGGATGTGCTTGCCCAACTGGCGGATGCCGGGGTTTTTTTCCTGTCCCTCAGCGGGGGTGAAGTTCTGATGCGGCGGGACTTTTTTGAAATCGTGGAGCGGGCGCGGCAACTGTTGTTCAACGTAAAGGTCAAAACCAACGGGGTGATGATTCACGAAAAGGAAGCCGCGAGACTTCGCCAGCTGGGCGTCGAGCAGATACAGATCAGTGTCTACTCGCATCGGCCGGAAGTTCATGATGCCATCACAAAACTGCCGGGATCACTGAANNCCAGGGACTCAAGGTCACCATCGCCAACGTTCTGATGGCGGGCAATTTCGCGGATCAGCCGGGCGTGACCGCGCTGGCCAGGGAACTGGGAGTGGCTTACACTCTCGACCCCACGATTACGCCGAAAATGGACGGAGACAGATCCATCCTCGCCCTGCGAATTCCAGGGTCTGAACTCAAGCAGGTATTCCATAATCCCGAACTGGTAGGCGACGTGGAAGAATTCTGCGCGCCTCCGCCTGCGCCGGGTGAAGACATCATGGAGGGTTTCCCGTGTAGCGCGGGTCACACCGGCTGCTACATTTCTCCTTACGG
>PLEA01000095.1 GCA_003136335.1 Acidobacteriaceae bacterium
TGCCGCCTTGATCAAGGCATAATAGCCGTTGGTTCCCGCCGTCGCGGCAGCGTAGGTCGCCGCGTCGTTCTTCTTGGTATGCAGATCCGTCTCCCAGTTCCCGTACTCCTCGTTGCCCACCGTCATATGGCTCGGAGTGATGCCGTCGGCCAGCGCGGCCGAGACCCAGGCGGCAGCTTCGCTTGGTTCGCCACCCCCGGTGCAGGCTGCGTCCGAGCCGTAATTCGCGGTCAACGCCACATCGAGGTGAGCGGGAACAGCCATGTCGTTGACGAAATTCGAAAACGTGTCATTCGAATCGGCATAGCCGTTATCGCACAGAGTATTGCTCGCCCAGTGGTAGAGATCGGAATCCGATCCCCCCGGCCAACGCACTTGGGTGATGCCGGCGGCCTGGAAAGCATCTACAATTCCGGTCTGATTGGAGACCAGATCGTACCAGACCGCCATGTTCATTCCCAGCAGCTTGTCAGTCACGGTGGGGCCGCTGCTCGCCGGGTCTACCGTCACTGAGATAACGACGGTTCCTGTTACCGTTACTGTGGCTATCGCATTGACCGCTGTACCGTTGGCATTGGTCACGGTGAGGGTGTAGGTGGTGGTGGCCGAGGGGCTCACGGTCACGCCCACGCCGCTGCTGGCGGTCAGATTGCCCGGAGTGATGACGCCTGTGCCGTTCGCGAAAACGCCGGTCAGAGTCGCGCTAGATCCAGCTGCAACGAAGGTGGGACTTGCGGTGAAGCTGATGATCGTCGGCGCGGGGTTCACGGTAATAATGGCCGTCGCAGTCACCGCTGTCCCACTCGTGGAAGTAACGGTAAGCGTATAGGTGGTAGTCGTCGTGGGACTCACGGTTACGGCTACGCCGCTGGTAGCTGAAAGATTGCCCGGGGTGATGAGGCCTGTGCCGTTTGTGAAGACGCCGGTCAGAGCCGTGCTTGATCCATTTGTAATGGAGGTGGGACTTGCGGTGAAGCTGCTAATTGACGTCGGCGTTTCGGTGCTCGCCGACCCAGTACCGCAACCGGTCGAACCTGCCAAGCCCAGCCCGAGAGTTATGGCCAGCGGAGTTAGAACAAGAAGACGTTTCATGGGATACCCCGTGTCCAGGTCAGGAGAGATTCTCTCAAGAACGCAGCCTCTGCAACGGACCATTCGCCAATCAACGGATCTCAGCAGGAAATGCCCAGCGAGTGCCGTTCGGCGAGAAAGTGTCGAAAGATGGCGATTTCACTAAGGGACTCTTCAGAAGGTTTTGAGTGTAATCGCTGGTTATAACAGGTACGTTCAAAACGTTAGAAGATGCGCCCACTGGCAGTAGATTGTCAGAGAAGGCAGAGCCTCACCGGGCCCCGTATCGGAATTTCAATCGCAAGAAACGGTACGGAGGGCGATCAGAGGTTGTGGGGAAGCTTTACTTAGCATCGGCATACGGCATGGCGTTGGTTCTATGGCTCGGTGTGGCGTGTGGCAATACCGACGCGCAGACGACAAAGACTGGCGGCTCTAATATCCGAAGCTCGAATACGGTCGTGAGCTGCAAAAAAGATTCGCAGTGCCCGTCCGGTCAGCGCTGCGGGTTTACATCCGGCTGTGAAAGCAAAGGCAAATGCATCGTCCCAAGCGGCAAGACTTCATGCATAGATCCGGGCGGCCGCTGCGGTTGCGATGGACGCCCCGTCGATATTGTTTGTGGGGTGGGTTCACTACCGAATTCACATCGGCTCCGGTAAATGCTGTTGGGCCATGTCCACGACCTTGCACCAAGGAATTGGGGTGTAGATCACGTCTGGTATGCGAGAAGGGTTTCTGCGTTATGCCGTAACGCCTGTTTTCGCTAGCTACCAACCCGAACCCGCTCAGTGGGAAGTTGCCTGCGATAAGAAGTTGCGGCGGAAGCAATTTTACGGTTAATCTCTGGACCTCGTCACGCGCTTGGAAGCCACCTTCACCTATTGAGTGCGGCTAGTAAATTTCTGTAACCAACTGCGTTTCTCCTTAGTCGCCGCGAGTTTCATGCGCAACTGGGGAACAACCAATGCTTGCTCGACGGTTGGCTGATTCATCGCCGCCAACTTAAGCTCCAGGACATGCGCTCTGTCGTTAGCTCCAGTTTGAGTGTAAGCCAAAATCAGGTCTTGGATTGACAGCGGATTGCCGACGTCCTCCTGAAGATAGGCAATGGCCTCGGCATACTTGTGATCTGCCAGGAGGACAGAACCCAACGCGCCGTAGTAGGAACGTCGCAGAATAGCGCTATGAGTCGTATTCATTAGAGCTTCCATTTGCCTCAAGGCCTGATCTGAAGCTGGCTTTAGTCCGGCGGCCTCAGCGCAGATAGCGCGTACGCGCAATATCTGCGCCTGCTCTTCGTGGAGATCAGTACGGGGAGCTTCCGTGTCTGCGGCCAAAGCGGCCTCCGCTGTATCGAGATATTTGAGGGCCAGTGAGGTCTCCTGCTCGTTCAAAGCCATGATGCGAAATGCCTCGGCTTCCGGGACCGAGAGGTGCGCGTCTTGCGCCTGTTTAGCGACTGCGTTCAGAGCGGTGTTAGCTTTTCCCTGTTTCTTCTCCCTGACGTAAGTCAAGGCGGATTGCAGCGCATACCGAATTTTGTCGCCGGCCACGCTGGCGCCGCGGATGGCCTTGTCGTATTCACTGCGAGCTGTTGCCTGCTCTCCCATGAGTGCATAGGTATCGGCGATCCCGATCTGCGACGCTTGAAATGCAGGATCGATTTTCAATGCGTGATGATAATGCTCGAGTGCATCGCGCGAATTGCCAGACATGCGCAGGATTTCGGCATAAGAGTTCTGCGGATTGGGCTCACTGGGCAGTAGAGTGACGTAACGCTCCATGGCTGCAAATGCTTTGCCGTAGTCGCCGCTGTACGCATGACAATATGCTAGCCAGTTCCACGCCGGGGCATAGGAAGCGTCCAGAGCTATGGCGCGTTCAAGGAACCTGGCCGCCGGTTCGTATTGTTCTTGCAGGCTCAGCCACCGGCCTGCGAGAAAAGCTATCCGCTTATCTCCGGTATACTTGGCCAATAGATCGTTCATTGCCCCGATAGCGGGTACGTACTGCTCCTCCTGCACTCCCGTCAGCCATTTGATCAGGAGTTTTTCACCCGAGGTGACTGTCCCAGCCAGCGCCTTCGCCCGGCGGCGTTCCGTCTTCTGCTCTACGGGGTTATAAGTTGCTTCCGAGATGAAAAGATGTGCCACCGCAAAGGAGGGATCTTTCCTGATTGCTGTTTGCCAATTTTCCAACGCCTTGTTGATATGTTCATTTTCAAATTCCACCATTCCGGATTCAAACAGCTTGCGTGCATCTGGACGGGATGTGGTGATGGTTATGTTGGTCGCCTGTGAAGCAGGCGGCTGCTTTTGCTCCGTGGCGGCATAGGCAGAAAGTGCCGAGAGGCACATCAGGATCAGCCCGCACCAACGAGCACTCATAAGAAACTTCCCAAAGTTGAGGTTTGAAACTGAGGTTAACATGGACAGCAGTGCCCGACAGGTTACGCGGGTAATCAACATTATTAATGCGTTCTTGTCTTTCTTACCGTCTGCCGGAGGTCGTTCTCAAAGCACGCTCTGAACCGGGATAGCTGTTGTAATATCGCCATCGCGCTCATTGACCGGCGGTCAAAACGTGTAATGGAGCCCCAACGATCAGTATGAGAAACAACAGAAGCCTTCGCATAAGCCTATTCGACACTGCAGGGCATGATGTTTGACCATAAATCTGGGAGATAGAGTTACACAACTGGCGTCATATCGCCATTACACTGGAGCAGCCGACAAGGCTGTGAATCTAGTGGGGTGTAAGTCCCCACACCACCAATTGCCTGGGACCGAGTAGCCAGGCAGCCTCGCGGCTGCCCGGCCCTCTCAGAACCGGACTTGAAAGTTTCCCTTCATCCGGCTCAAGCCATTCAAACGCCTCGCTAGAGGAGACGCGGTTTCGATACGACAAGACGCTGACGATGAACCCGGTCATGGCACTCTGGATGAAGTAAAACGCGGTTCGCGGCATTGGTCGAACCACCCCGAACACGGGGGACGCAGTAGTGAAGCCGCCAGCCTGTGATCCGGGTAATTCGTTCGTCGCACACGGGGCAACAGCCACGTTGTTCGTACCAGAGAAAGCGAAGAGTGCGAGTACCCCGAAACGTGTCCAGCATGTGATCTGCTTCGCGTTTCTCGAAGTAGGACTCATAGGCCAGGTCGTATGGGTTAGCTTCGCCTTTGACTTTGACATGTCGTTTAATGGGCGTGCTCACGGCGCGGTATAGCCAGGTCTTACTTGACTGCCCCTCGTCGTCGCAGGTTTCACCGAAGAAGGACCAGTCACGACCCTGATACCGCTCAAAGTATTTCTGTTTGAGCCAGTGAAGGCCTTTTTTCGGGTGTCTTCTTCGGGCCCACCGCCACAATCTGGAGAAGATTTCGTGATCCACGCGGTCAAACGTGCGCTTACTCACCACATGCCGATGATAGTTGGCCCAACCTCGGATTTTGGGGTTGAGTTCGCCAATCAGGACGGCGGCAGACTTGCCCAGCGCAGCTTTGATTGTTCTTCGGATGCCCCCCAGGAAAGTCTTGACATTTTTCTTGGAGGGCTTGATGAGCAGTTTTCCGTTGGGATATCTGCGCACGTTTTGTCCGAGGAAGTCAAAGCCCTTCTCCACGTGCGTAATGACTGTCTTTGTTGAGGAGAGTTCAAGTCCTCGTTCTCGCAAAAACTGCTCGACGAGGGGTTTGACCTCTACTTCCAGTAATTCGTTCGACTTACCGGTAATGACAAAGTCATCCGCATACCGGATGAGATTGACGCAGGGCCGCTCGCCGTTCAGGGATTTGGGACGTCTTCCCTTGGGATACTTTTCCTTCAGGAGTCGTTCCAGTCCATCCAGCGCACCGTTGGCGAGCGCAGGGGAGATAATACCGCCTTGCGGCGTTCCATCGGTTGTTTCGTGGAGGACGTGTTTTTCCATATACCCGGCGGTCAGCCATTGTTTTAGAACGACTCTATCCATGGGAGTATGGTTTAAGAGCCATTCGTGGCTAATCCGGTCGAAGCAGCTTTTGATATCGCCTTCCAGAACCCACTGCGTGTTTGCACTCTTCAATGCACTAAAGCACTGAACGAGCGCATCGGCGCAGGACCGCCGTTGACGGAACCCATACGAGTTTTTGTCAGCCGTGGTTTCCGCACTGGGGTCGAGCGCAAGCAAATGTAAGGCTTGCATGGCTCGATCTTTCATGGTGGGAATTCCGAGCGGGCGCATCGTTTTGCCGTCCGATTTCGGGATGTAAACACGTCGTAGGGGCTGAGGTTGATAGCCTCTACGCCTGAGTTCATGTGCTGCCTGTGTCTTCTTCGCGGATGTGTCCCAAATTTCTTGGTCCACACCTGGGGTTTTCTTGCCAGTGTTTTCCGTCACTCGTCGAACGGCAAGAATTTTGCCGCTGTACGAATGGGTCAGCAGACGTTGCAGGGCTTGTACCTTGCCCCATCTGCGTTCCTTCGTCGCCTGCGCGATACGCACTTGGAGTCGGCGAACGTTGCGGTGGATGGTTGGCCAGTCGATGGCATACCATTCCGCCGCTCCGCCCGAGAACCGAGTAGCCAGACCCCATTGCTGGGGCCCGGCCCTCTAAGAACTGTGCATGCAAGTTTCCCCGCACACAGCTCAAGCCCTGCGAGCGCCTCTTTAAGGGAGACGCGGCTTCGAAACGGAGAGACGCTGACGGTGAACCCTGTCGTGGCACTCTGGATGAACTAGAACGCGGTTTTCNNAAACAGCGCAGAGGCCGCGTTGCCCCTTCCAGAGAAAGCGAAGAGTTTGGGTACCCCGGAACGTGTCCAGCATGTGAGAACCTTCCCGATCTTCGAAATAGGTTTCATACACCGGATCGTACGGGTTGGCTTCGCCTTTGACTTTGATGTGTCGTTGGATGGGGGTGCTTTTGGCGCGGTACAGCCAAACCTTGCTGGGCTGCCCCTCGTCATCACATCGTTCCCCGAAGAAACACCAGTTGTTTCCCCGGTAGCGCTCGTAGTATTTCTCTTTGCGCCAGGTCGAGGACTTTTTCGGGTGCCTTCTCCGTGCCCACCGCCACAGACTATGGAAGATAGAATGATCAACGTGTGTGAAGGTACGTTTGCTGACCACGTGCCGATGATAGTTAGCCCACCCACGAATCTTCGGGTTGAGTTGATCGATCAGATCGGCGGCCGACATGCCAAGCCCGGCTTTAATCGTTGCTCGGATCCCCGCCAAGAAGGTTTTAACGTTCTTCTTGGAAGGCTTGATGAGCAGCTTCCCGTTAAGGTAGCGGCGCACGTTTTGTCCGAGGAAATCAAAGCCTTTTTCCACGTGCGTAATGACAGTCTTCGTGGGAGAGAGTTTAAGTCCTCGTTGTTGNNCAAGTCTTTCGATTTACTGGTGAGGACGAAATCATCGGCATAGCGAATGAAATTCACAGAAGAGACGAGGCCTCCAAGGGACTTGAGACGCCGTCCTGCGGGGTAGTTTTCCTTCAGGAGTTGCTCAAGTCCGTCCAGCGCGCAATTAGCGAGCGCTGGGGAGACAATGCCGCCTTGTGGAGTTCCATCCGT
>PLEA01000383.1 GCA_003136335.1 Acidobacteriaceae bacterium
CCCGCCGGCTGTTGCGAGGGCGTCTCGCCCTCGCCGCCGGCACAATCGCGAAATGTGACGACGATTAAACATGCCGAGATTCCTCCTCATCGCCGCCGCAAGTTACTTACTGGGCTCTATCCCCTTCGGCTATCTTCTCGTGCGCACCTTTCGCGGCGAAGACGTCCGCCGTACCGGCAGCGGCAATATCGGCGCGACCAACGTAGCCCGCAAGTCTCCGGTACTCGGCGTACTGACCCTGCTGCTGGACGCACTGAAAGGATCCATTGCCGTGGCTGTCGGCATCCTCTTGAGTCCCGCGATTTTTGAACGCATCTCCCTCTCCAACATTCCGTGGCGCGCAATCCTGCCGGCCTCGTCGCCCGACTTTGCCTTGTGGGCAGCCGTGGCCGCGTTATTCGCAGTCGTGGGCCATATGGTTCCGATCTGGCTGAACTTTCGCGGTGGCAAAGGAGTGGCCACGGGGCTGGGCGCGTTCCTCATGATCGCCCCCAAAGCTGTCCTCGTGGCCGCCGCCATCTTTCTAGTCCTCGTGCTCGTGTTCCGTTACGTTTCTCTGGGATCCATCGTCGCAGTGGCGGCCTTCCCGCACCTCGCATTGCTTGTGCACGAATACGGGAACAGCCCTCTGGCGCTGTCGTTGATGGCGATGGCGTCGGTGCTCATCGTGGTGAAGCATTCCGCAAACATCCGCCGCCTGCTGGCGGGCACAGAAAATCGATTCGGATCGAGGCACGCATGAGCGAGATCGCCGTTATCGGCGCGGGGGCGTGGGGCACGGGCATCGCCATCGTGCTCGGACGCAAAGGGACGCACCGCGTCCGCCTGTGGGCGCATGAATCCGACGTTTGCGAATCGATCACACAGAAGCGGCTCAACGAGAAATTTCTTCCGGGCCGGCGCATTCCCGACTCCGTCACCACCAGCAACGATCTGGCCGCAACTCTCTATGGCGCGCAGATCGTCGTCAGCGTAATGCCTTCTCAGCATTGCCGCGCCCTGTTCGAGCGCATGCGCCCGCTGATGCCTCCGCAAACCTTAATCGTCAGCGCCACCAAGGGTCTGGAAGAAGGCTCCCTGCAGCGCATGACCGAAGTGATTACCCAGGTGCTGAAGCGCGATGACGGGTCAACTCCCGCCGTCGGAGCGCTGAGCGGCCCTTCCTTCGCCCAGGAAGTCGCGCGCGGCGATCCGACAGCGATCACGATTGCCTCGCGAGATGCCGCACTCCTGCGCACCGTACAGCAAGAGTTCAGCGATTCAAGTTTCCGCATTTACACCAACAGCGATGTAATTGGCGTGGAGCTAGGCGGCGCATTAAAGAACATTGTCGCCATCGCCGCCGGAATCTGCGACGGTCTGGGCTTCGGTCACAACTCGGTCGCAGCCCTGATCACGCGCGGGCTGGCGGAAATGACTCGCCTGGTCGTGGCTTGCGGAGGTCGTGCCGAAACCATGGCAGGCCTGGCCGGACTCGGCGACCTCGTACTCACCTGCACCGGCGGCTTATCGAGAAATCGCAGCGTAGGCGTCGAACTCGGACGCGGACGAAAGCTGACCGACATCATCGCCGGCATGCACGGTATGGTCGCCGAAGGAGTGTTCACGACCACCGCCGCCGTCGGCCTCGCCCACGCCCGCAACGTGGAGATGCCCATCACCGAACAGATGCACGCCATTCTGCACCACGGGAAATCTCCGCGCGAAGCCATTCAGGAACTGATGGCCCGCAGCGGTAAGAGCGAGGGCGGCAGCTCTTAGCTCTTAGCTCTTAGCTTTTGGCTCTTCGCCCATCTCATCTCCGCAGCCTAGAAATGAGAGCTTCACAACCCGTGTTAACCTTATACGGTCCCACCTCGCTTGTTGGAGGCTTTCATGCTCCTGATCCAATTTGCTGTCGCAATCGTGTTCCTGATCTCGCATCTGACAAGCGCGGTGGGACAAACTAAAAGCATAGCCGAGCGCCTGGGCTATCCACCCGACTCGAAGCTCCTCATCATCCACGCCGACGATCTCGCAGTTGCACACTCAGAAGACACCGCCAGCTTCGACGCGCTCGACAAACATGCCGTCACCTCCGCCAGCATTATGGTTCCTTGTCCTTGGCTGACCGAGGTTGCCGCTTACGCCAAAGACCATCCCGACGCGGACCTCGGTTTGCACTTGACCCTCACCAGCGAGTGGAAAACCTATCGTTAGGGCCCGGTTGAATCCCGGGATAAAGTTCCGAGCCTCCTCGACCCCTCCGGATATCTTTGGCCGGACACGGATCAGCGCACTCTGAAACCCGAACTGGTAGAACGCGAAATTCGCGCGCAGATCGAACGCGCGGTAGCCCTGGGAATTCATCCCACGCATCTCGACAGCCACATGGGCGTGCTTTTCTCGCGGCCCGAGCTTTTCGCCGTCTACGTGAAAGTCGCTCGTGAGTACAAGCTGCCTTTCCTGGCGGTCCGGTCCCCCGATGCGCCCAAAGAACTTCTGTCGCTCCTTTCCGACAATGACCTCATCCTGGATGCGGTGGTGATCGCCGATCCCAAGGTCGATGCCCGCAACTGGAGAGATTTTTACTTTAACGCGATCAAGAACCTGAAGCCGGGCATCACCGAAATCATTGTTCACCTCGGTCACGACGATGCGGAACTGCAAGCCGTCATGGTTGACCACCCCGACTACGGCGCAGCCTGGCGCCAGCGCGACTATGACGTTGTAACCAGCCCGGAGTTCCAGAAGGTCCTCGAAGACAATCACGTAATCCTTATCAAGTGGAATGATTTGAAGAAGCTCCTGAATTAGACGACGGGAACCAAAACACTGCGCGCCGTTTCAGCGCCACTAAAACGTAGCGCCGCCGTCCCGGCGGCTGTCGTGCGGGCGTCCCCGCCCCACCTGCGAGGGCGAGACGTCCCTTCGGCAAGCTCAGGGCAGGCTCTCGCGACAGCCGGCAAGATGCCGGCGCTACTAAGTTCACCGTCCGAGTTCCAGGGTCTGAGGTCCGACATCCGCCGCCTGCCTTCCCTTGCCAAACCCGCTCCCGGTACCGCCTTCGCAGAGTACTTTGGTAATGCCAATCAACCAGCTTTTCCGCCAGCCTACCAACATTCCCCGCTAAACTTTTAAGGATACCTTTGACAGCTGCCGCCACTTCGCCTTCGGCGACTGCGATAAGTGAAGGGAGAGACTTGTCCGCCAGCGCTCCGAAACCTGCCCGCATCCCGATTCTGTATGTAATCCTCGGTGTGCTGCTCGTGATCAGCATCGTCCCCATGTATTTCTACTCGTCGCAGGTCGAGGCCATCAACCGCGACCGACTGAAGACCAACGAGATGCTACTGCAGAACACGGTGACGCGTTCGCTAGCCGACGATCTTTCGGAGCACGAACGCTCCCTGCAAATGATGTTGGCCAACTTGTCGTCCGCCATTCAGGTAGCCAGCGGGGGAGACATTGGCGAGACGAATATTCAGTCTCCGGAACTGCGCGCCCTGCTGGAAAACTTCGTGTCTTCCTCCGATGAGGTGGCCTACGCGACCCTGCTGAACTCCGATGGCAAAGGAATTTCGGCCGGACGTATCGCTCCGGACGCTTTTCTGAACCGCGAATTGGAACGCGCCTATGCCGCCGCGCGCGACGGCCGCGCCTATAACGGCCAGGCCCTAGTCGTGGGCGCAGGAACGTCCTCGCACACCGTCTTCCTCGTCGGTTATCCGGTCAACTACGGACAGCGTTTCTTGGGAATGATTGGGTCCGTAGTCGACCTGCAATTTCTGATCCGCCGCTTGCATGAAGTCAGCGGCGGCGGTCTGACGCCCTACGTGGTCGACGCCCAAGGTCGCCTGGTCGCCGCAGCCACCCCCGAATTTGCCACTGGCCAGGACATGAAGAACCTCGACATTGTGCGCAACTTCGTCGGTAGCGGTAATAAGGCGCAATTTATTGAGACCCGGGAGTTCACCGTGGTCACCGGCGCCCAGCACGTCGATATGCTTGGCACCTACTGTCCAGTAACCTCCCTGGATTGGGCCGTGGTAGTACACAAACCGCAACGCGAAGCCTACCGCGGCATCCTTGAAATGCAGCGCACCGGCCGCCTGCTAGCCATGCTGGCGGTACTGTTGAGCGTCGGCGTCAGCATCTTCGCCGCGCGCCGCATCACCAATCCTCTGCAGGTGCTCACCCAATCCAGCCGAGCGCTGGCGCGTGGTGACTTCTCCCAGCGTGTTGATCTGTTAAGCCGCACTGAAATTGGCGAACTCGCCCACACTTTTAATACGATGTCCGATGAGCTCGAACGTTTCGTTGCCGACCTGAAGCGCGCCGCCGAAGAGAATCGCGAGCTGTTCATGGGCTCCATCCAGATGCTGGCCGGAGCGGTCGACGAAAAGGATCCTTACACCCGCGGCCACTCCGACCGCGTCACGCGCTATTCCCTGCTCATCGCAAAGGAAATGAGCCAGACTGATGAATTCATCGAGACGCTGCGCATCTCTGCTCAGCTTCACGACGTAGGCAAGATCGGCATCGAAGATCACATCCTCAAAAAGCCCGGCGCGCTGACCGAAGAAGAATTCGAAGTCATGAAGACGCACACTACCAAAGGCGCCAACATTCTGCGCCCGGTCACACAATTGGCGGAGATGCTTCCCGGTATTGAGTTGCATCACGAGGCGCTCAATGGCAGCGGATATCCCTACGGACTGCAGGGCGATCAGATCCCGCTGCTGGCGCGGGTAATCGCCGTGGCTGACACCTTCGACGCCCTGACCACCAACCGTCCCTACCAGCAGGCGCATACGCCGGAGCAGACTCTGCAGATCATCAAGAACCTCGCGGGCAAGCGCCTCGATCCCCAGGCGGTGGAGGCACTGCTCGCGGTCTACGCCCGCGGCGAAATCAAGATTCAGCGCTTTACCATCAAGCGCCCCATCGCGCCCCAACCCACAGAGACTTCCGCAGTCGCGGACGCCTCCGCCATCACTGGCACGCCGGCCCCCACCGAGATCGCGACTCTGGAAAGAACTCGAGTCTAAGAGTGACCTTCAGTTAGTGTTGGGCCGCCTGTTAACATCAACTATCCCAGCCGATGCTTGCAAAACCAGTTTTCCTCCAGGGCCGATTGCTTCCGGATTGCCCATAATCCGGGGGAGGTCCTGAGTCGGGGTAAACAGCACCGCAGATTGCAACGATCCGGGCGATTTACAAAACCATCGGGTAAATGCCGTATGAGCTAGTGGGAGCTGCCGTATTCCACGCGATATAGACCTGATTTAACATGCGATGCCGTCCCTAGCTTCGCCGCACACGAGCCAATCGGCGCGTGACGACAATAGAGAACGAACACCCTGGCGCACCGCTTCGTGATCGTCAACGATAAGGATGCGCAGCGAACCCATACGTTCTTGTCTCCAAAAAGACCGACGCGGAGACCTGACAATTAGGTCAACCAACACCGATTACCATCCGAACAGGATGCAAGCCTGTATAAGGTCCAAAGTCCCGGCGATCAGGCCGCCAACTCCGATTGCCAACAGAGCCCTTCTTTTCCCGAGTGAAGCAGATACGGAATCTCCAATCATCCGATATCCTCTCTTTCACTCGAATTCTAAGCGCGCTGATGGTATTTGCCGGTTTGGGTTGGCTGACCTATCTGTCAAACCCGCTCGTAAACTATCTGTCCCCCTACAATCTGGCCTCCGCCTTCCTCGCGGAAGCATCGGTATTTCTGTGGCTCGTCGTGATGGGCGTGAACGTTCAACGATGGAAGGAGCAGGCCAGCATTGCGGGGAAACGCCAGTGAAAGCCTTCGTCTGTACCAGATACGGTCCCCGCATGTTGTCCAAGTAATAGACGTTGAAAAACCGGTGCCGCCGCAATGTTTACAGCCTTGTGCGGGATTTTCGTTTCGCATAACAGCGGACGGCCGGACTGGGGAAGATCGGGCTGCACGCTCAAGCTTTGACGCGCATCCCCGGTTTCGCCGACTCAAATCCCTACAATATTTGCAGGCGCCGTTCGTCTACAGTAATGGATGGATGAGCCGTCGAGGATCACGGGGATGACCGAGCAAGATCGTCAAATCTCCGAGATCATCGCGCAAGAACGATCCCGGCTGCGTAATTTCATCCGCCGGCGTGTGCCCGATCCCTCCGACGCCGAGGACATCGTGCAGGAAGTCTTTTACGAACTGCTAGAAGCCAATCGCCTGCTGATGCCGATCGAGCACGTGACCGGCTGGCTTCTTCGCGTCGCGCGCAATCGCATCACGGACCTTCTCCGCAAGAAGAAGCCCGAGACCTTCAGCGACGCAGCGGTCGAGGACGAAGACGGCGAACTGCTGGTGTTCGAAGACCTGCTGCCTTCGCCCGATGCCGGACCGGAGGCGCTCTACGTTCGCAGCATGCTTCTTGATGAGCTGGGACTTGCGCTCGACGAACTGCCGGAGGAGCAGCGCGACGTGTTTGTTTCGCACGAACTGGAAGGACGCAGCTTCAAGGAGATAGCCGCCGAGACCGGCGTCAGCGTGAATACGCTGCTCTCGCGCAAACGCTATGCGGTGCTGCATCTGCGCGAGCGATTGCAAAGCATTTACGACGAATTTACGAATGCATGAGGAACTGAACATGAGATGGAAATGGATTTTCATTGCTCCGCTGGCGATTCTGGGGATGCTGCTGTTTACCGTCATCGGCGGCGAAATAGTGCTGCACCTGTGGAATTGGCTGCTGCCGCCGCTCTTNNCGCTTCGGCTTCGGCCCATCCACCAGCGAGAACAGGGGGCAATGAAGCCATCTCGACAGCGCCCAAAGCAATGGCGGCTGGGGGAACTGTCGGTCATGCTCTGGCTTCTGCTCGAGGGTGCAAAGGTGCAACCTTTGGACGCCCCAGACTCCTGATTGATCGGCAAGTAGATTCTGAAAGGAATGCGTGAAAGCTATTGTTTATGACCGCTATGGTTCACCCGATGTCCTCAAGTGTGAAGAGATTGAAAAGCCGACCGTTGGGGACAATGAAGTTTTGATAAAAGTTCGCGCGGCTTCCGTCAATCCACTTGACTGGCACCTCATGAGAGGGATGCCGTACCTGGTTCGTGTAATTTGCCGGCCTGCGCAAACCTAAGGACAAGCGACTAGGCGTTGATGTGGCCGGCCGCGTGGAAGCGATAGGCAGGAACGTAACCCAATTCAAACCGAGCGACGAGGTCTTCGGCTCGTGCCGTGGGGCCTTTGCCGAGTTTACGTGCACTTCCGAAACAGAATTATTCATGAAGCCGGATAATGTGACGTTTGAGCAAGCGGCGTCTGCACCTATCGCGGCATTCACCGCATTGCAGGGTCTTCGCGACAAGGGAAAGATTCAGCCGGGGCAGAAGGTCTTGATTAACGGTGCGGCGGGAGGCGTAGGGACGTTCGCAGTACAGATCGCCAAATCGTTCGGCGCAGAGGTGACCGGGGTTTGTAGCACGAGGAATGTGGACATGGTCCGATCAATCGGCGCAGATCA
>PLEA01000033.1 GCA_003136335.1 Acidobacteriaceae bacterium
AGAACCATAGATCTAGAAGGCAAAAAAAAGTCCGGCCCTTTGTTTTCTATATTTTGGGAGGAAGAGAGAGTTTTTTTGAGGGAAATTATGCACCGGAATATGTGCATACGAACCTTGCCGTTAGGGTGGAACAAGACTCTCAGACAGGCCAGCGACGCGACTTACTTGTTCTTCTCTTTGCCCATTTTTCGTGCGATCTCGGCCATCAACTTGGGCTTCAGGTCGGCCAGAACGCTGTCCACGATGTTTGCGATCTCGCTAGTTTCCTCGCCCGTGGCAGGCGAAGCCACAGTCTCAACATCGAGTTGGGTTTCGGCGACCGTGTCTGCGATCTGTGAGCTGATTTGCGAGCCGACAATTTGCGAACCCACGACCGAGTCGCGGATCTCCTTACAGTTAGACCATGCCGCCGCCAGTTCCGATTCAACCTGTCGTCCGCTGGGCTCGGCAACGGGAGAATTGCTTACCGCTTCGCTGGAACTGGCCGAGGCCGCAGCCGCATAAGCCGCACCCTCTTTAACCTCGGAGACCGCATTTTCACTGACCGCATCTTCTGTCGGAGAGGAGACTTCTATGCTCGCTTCGCCTAGCGGCGCTCCTGATTCTTCGCCGCCCGTCGCAGGCGCAACCGCCGTGAACTCCTCCACCGGCGATTCGGCCCTCTCAGAGCTCGAAAACGATTCGGCTGGAGTGGAAGTGCCCGAATCGGTCGCTCGAGCCTCCGCATCCGACAAAGAAGCATAGGGGCCCTCCGCCGGGAAACTCATGGGAACCGCGTCCCCGGCGGCAAAAGCCGCGTATGCCTTTTCCATCTCGTGCCCGAGGACAAGGCTGGCTTCGTCCTCACTGAGCGGAACTGCTTCGGCAATCCATCTCGGACCACTGAATTCCTGCGCTCCACTGGCGACCGCCATGGTGGCGCGAGCTGGATCACCTGATGCGGCTTCTCCGTCCATCGCGGCCGAATTCCCCGGGCCGTGGGCAGGCGCCAGGTAGGCCAGTGCCGCCGTGACTTCGTCGTCTTCTGACTTCGCTGGTTCCGCAGTCTGACTCGCAGTGGATTCGGTCTCAACCGGAACATATACAGATTCGCTAGGCGCCGCGTTTTCCCCCGCCGACGATTCTGTTCGCGCGACCTCCGAAATGCTTTCGCCGACGACGAATTCCGCCGGCAACTGCCGTGCCTGCTCGACTACCTTTTGCGTGGCGACTTCCTCTGGATAGGGAGCCGGCTCGGAATTGAGCTGATCGCTCAGAAGCCTAAACGCCGCAGCGGCCGCCTCAATGGCTGCCACTTCCTCTGCCGTGACGTCCAGCGGTAAGGCAGGCGGCAAGGTCTCCTCCAGCCCCGGGTTCATCTCCGCAGGCTTAGTCGGTTCGGTTCTGGCTACACCACGAACACTCGTTTCGGGCGCAGACTCATGCGGTTTGGACTCATGCGGTTTGGACTGGGGAGCCGGAATCGATATGCGATTCTTCCATCCGGTTTCTTTGTCACCGAACTCCTTCCCCGAAGCAAACTCCTCCGCCCCTGCCATGGCCTTGGCGAACCGGCTCGGCTTGGGAGGTGGTGCCTGAGGAACGATCTTGTCTTCCAGCTTGGTAAGCGCAGTCAGAAGTTCGCTGGCTTCAAATGGTTTGACGATGAAGCCGTCAGCACGTACGCGGCGCGCTTCGTCCGCCTTGAAAGGTTCCAGTTTGCCCACGGTCAGCAATACCGGAATACGGGCCGTCTCGGGCGCTTCTCGCAGGCGCTGGCATACTTCCAGCCCGCCATAACCGGGCATGTAAACGTCGAGCACGATGAGGTCGGGCTTCGACTCGGCAATCTTTTTAAGCGCCGCCGACCCGTTATTTACAGTGATGACGTCATAGCCGGCATCGCTAAGGATTCTCCGGCCCATATTCTGGGCTGTCACACTGTCATCGGCGAGCAGTATTTTCCGCGCCAAGCGTCTTCCTTTTAACAACCCTTATACGAACGTGTTAAGAACATAGGAGAGATAACGCGAAACTACCTTGTCCTCATATCTAAGTCAACGGTCCAAGCGGTAGTAACAGGTTACGACCGTTCCTAGCCCGTTGGGAGAAAAGCGTCATTTCAAGACAGTAATGCCTTTGGTAACCTCAAACCGTGAGTTTGATCCTGTAGAGGGGGCGAGTTTGGCAAATAAAATTTTTCCGCGCGCAGGCAGCGTGGTTCGTCTGCCCAACGACGTCAATCACCAACCTGCGAACAGCGAAAGGCGAACGACGAATATAGCGACGACCATCGACTAACGACTAACGACGAACGACGAACGACGATCTAGCCACCATGCCCACCTACATCGGCGCACTCGACCAAGGCACGACCAGCACCCGCTTCATCGTCTTCGATCGTTTCGGACGCATCGTCGCCTCCGCTCAAAAAGAGCACGAGCAGATTTATCCGCAGCCGGGATGGGTCGAACATGATCCCGAAGAAATCTGGCGCAACACCCAAGATGTAATCGCGGAGGCAATGCAACCCAGCGGACTTAAGGCGAAAGATCTCGCCGCCATCGGCATCACCAATCA
>PLEA01000463.1 GCA_003136335.1 Acidobacteriaceae bacterium
GTGGAACCGGGATACCTGAACGATCCTTCGAAGTTCAGCACGTTGCGCTCCGCGCTGGCAGTGCCGCTGGAGGGCATCTCGGGAGTCATCGGCGTGCTGGCACTCTATCGCGGCGAACGCGACGCATTTACCTCCGATCACCTCCGCATCCTGCTCGCGGTCAGCGGCAAAATGGCGCTCTCCATCGAGAACGCGCTTAAGTACCAGCAGGCGGAAAATTCGGCGACGACGGACTACCTTACGGGCCTGCCCAACGCACGCTCGCTTTTCCTGCAACTCGACCGCGAACTGGCCCGCTGCAAGCGCGACAACTCGGGGCTGACCGTCATGGTCTCCGATATGGACGGCTTCAAACAAATTAACGACCGCTTCGGCCATCTTGAGGGCAATCGCGTGTTACGCCTCTTTGCCCAGGCCTTGAAAGACGGCTGCCGTGAATACGATTACGTGGCGCGCATGGGCGGAGACGAATTCGTGGTCATCGCTCCCGGCCTGGCGGCCGATGCGGCCGGAAAGAAGGCCGAGCAACTGCGGGCTATGGCCAAGCAGGCGGGAAACGAAGTCTGCGGCGAAGATATTCTTTCGCTCAGCGTGGGACGCGCTCTTTATCCGGAAGACGGTAACGACGCGGAGCAGCTTCTCGCCGAAGCCGACCGCCGCATGTATCTGGAAAAACAGAAACAGCTTTCCTACAAGGACCGCCGTTCCCATCCGCGCCTGAAGTGCCGGGTTACGATCGAAATGCAAATGCCGGAAGGGGGAACTCCCCTGTTCGCCAACCTTACCGACGTGAGCATGGGAGGGTGTTACATCGAAACCAGTACGATTCTTGCCGCGGGCAGCAAAATCAAGCTGGGATTCTCGATGGACGATGCCACCTTGTCGGCGGAGGGTGTAGTGGCGAGACTCGATCCCGGCTCAGGCTTGGCCATACAGTTCCGGGAGTTGAACCGGGAAGGCCGCGAGCGCATGCTCAAGATTCTCGAATTCGTGCAGAAGACGACCACGTTCTATAACAACCGCTACCTCAGCAGTCTGACCAAGAGCTGATTCCTCAGCCAGACGTTAAGAATGAGTGCGCGCAGCGATCTGCATGGCCGTGGCGTGAATGATCTCCGCGCCAATTTGATCCCGTGGCAAAATCTTGTCAGCCGGAACAATCGCCGTAACCAACGGGAGAATGAAAACCGCTCCCAGTTCCTGCGTTGCCAGAGACCGTCCGCCCGCAGCGGGTACTTCGGTGTTGGACCTGCTTGAAGCCTGCTGCGTGCGCCCTTACACTGGAAGCATGCACGTGCACGTTCATGCCGGGGGCGGTCCCACGCGGGTTCTGAAAATATCGCTTGCCGTGACCCTGGCCTACATCGTGCTGCTGCTCGCGGCCGGCGTTCGCTCGCATTCCCTGGCCCTGCTCTCTGAAGCCGGACATAATCTTTCCGACTTCTTAGCTCTGCTGCTTTCCCTGGTCGCGGTCTATTTCCAGTCGCGTCCCGCCAGTTCCACCAAGACCTACGGCTACCATCGTGCCGGAGTGCTGGCGGCGCTGGTCAATGCCGCTTCGCTGGTCGCAGTTTCATTTTTCATCTTCTACGAGGCCTTCCGCCGCCTGCAGCATCCGGAGCAGGTGCAGGCCAGCGTGATGATGTGGGTGGCCGCGGCCGGCGTGGTGATGAACGGAGCCATCGCGCTGCTTCTCTATCGCTCGAGCCGGGGATCGGGCGGCGACGTCAACATCCGCAGCGCGCTGTTGCACGAAGTTGGAGACACGCTTTCAACCGCAGCCGTCATCTTCGGAGGCTGGGCCATCCTGGTTACGGGGAATTACTGGATCGATTCCGCTCTCTCGTTCGGCATCGGCGTGCTGATCCTGTGGTCCGGCTTCGGCATCGTGCGCGAGACGCTCAACATTCTGCTCGAAGGCACGCCGCGCGGCATGAAGCTGGAGAAGATCGAGTCCGTCATCCGCTCCATCGAAGGCGTGAATGAAGTGCACGACTTGCATGTCTGGAGCATCGGATCCGAAACCCATGCGCTTTCCTGCCACATTGCGATCGCCGACATTCCGCCTTCGATCAGCGAACGCATCTTGCGCGACGTGAAAGAGCGGCTGCTGCACGACTTCCGCATCGACCACACTACGATCCAGTTCGAGCACGTGGTGTGCGAAGTGGCGCATGGCTGCGTGATTCCGGTGGCTGAGAGTGAAGAGCACCATCATCGTCACAGCCACTAGAAGCCTAGCAGGCGGCTGATGCGTCGGGTGTGGGCCGGGCCGACGCTAGAGTTACCAATCGAGAAGTTTGCCCAGCTCCTGGATTGTTTCAAGCAAGCGGGGAAGTGCCGCGCAGCGAGCGGCGAGAGTCTCTTCGCATAACGGAAGGTTTGCTTGGACCGCGGCGGCCTCGTCACACTCCGGCTGATCGACCAAGCGTCCAACGGCTCGGTTCAGCACATCGACTGCCTCACTCGCGTTCAAGGTGCGCTTCAAAGAAGACACGTTCGGTTCTCACCACCGATGCGTATACAGGTGCCCCGCAAATTCCCAAAGGCGCGGAGGGCCGCCTCCGCCGTTAGGGGTCCAAGGGGCAAATACCGGATTTTCATTCTCCTCAAACATTCAGCACGAGACGTACTGCACTACCGCTACTGCGCGGCCAACCGTATCAACCGACCACCACGCGGCCCAAAGAAGCTCTACATCTGGGAGCAGAACACCGTGCGTCGCTAGCGCGGTTATCCAACGATACGGGCGTGCGCCGCTCCCTCGATAGGCAAGCCCTCGTTGATCGTCGATCTCCTCGAGAATCGAACGGCGCATGAAATCCGATACAGCCGTGCTTTGAGCTGGCGTCAGAAGCCGATCGAAAACTTGCCTGTTTGCCACCACAGGATAGAACTGCTCGACGAAGCCACCATATTCACTACTCGTGCCGCGAAGGTCCTCGCGCCATGCCTCCAAACAGAATGGCAGCAGGTACGCGAATAGCGGGCCTTCGATCTCGGTGTATAGCAAGTCCTGAGTGTATTTCCAAAGATCGCTCACTTCGGCTTTTTCGCCGCGGCGCAGGCGCGCGAGCCGACGCAGATGCTTAGGATTCCCTTCATACGCCTCTTGCGTGATCTTCTCGGGTGGCGCTGATCCAAACACGCGTCGAAGATTTGTTGCCAGATGGGTCTTGTCGGGACACATCACGATTCTCAAGATTTCGCATACGCAGGATGCGTTCAATTCCGCTAGTTTATGAAAGTTTCTGCCCTTCGAAAATCTCCCGCGCGCGCGCAAGCGTGTCGGCCTCTTTCGCCGACTTGTCCGGCCGTAAGCGCACGATGCGCGGAAAGCGCAGGGCGTAGCCGCTCTCGTGCCGGTCGGACTGCATCATGTTGTTGAAGGCCACTTCCAGCACGATCTTCGGCTCAACCACGCGGCGGAATCCCTGATCTTCTACGGTGTGATCGAGAAACCACTGCGTCATCTCGGCGATCTCGACGTCGGTTAAACCCGAATACGCCTTGCCGATATTAACCAGTCGGTTTTTATCCGTATCCCTGTCCCACACGGCGAAGCTGTAATCACTCAGGACACCAACGCGCTTGCCGTGTCCATACTCGACCGCGGTCACGACGACATCCAGTGTGGCCAGTTCGCGCTTCATCTTCAGCCACGATTTCCCGCGCTTGCCGGGCGTATACGAAGAGTCGAGATCTTTGATCATCAACCCTTCATTCCCTCGTTCCTGCGCCGCCGCAAAGAGCACTTCCAGTTCCTCAGCCGAAGAGGCGCGAAATACCGGCGCGCGGATGATGCTCGCCAATCTTTTCTGGATTCCCTCTTCATTCTCAAAAAGCAGCATTTCTTGCTCAGTTTTTCTCTGTTCCTCTGGGACTCTGTGGTGAGTGACTGTCTTGTCCGCCACCAGCAAGGCATCCAGAATCCCGGCCCGCTCCCGCAGCGGACGGTCCATCACCAACTCTCCGCCCGCGTACAACACGTCGAACGCCAGGAATGCGACTGGAATTTCCCGCAGCATCTTGTCGCTGACTTTCTTTCTTCCCAGGCGCTGTTGTAAAACGTTGAAGGGCCGCGCCCGTCCCGCTGGATAGTCCCACGCCACAATCTCTCCATCCAGAATGGCGTCCTGACGCAGCCCGGCCAGCGCCTCCGGCAACTCGGGAAACGACTCCGTGATCTCATCCCGCGTGCGCGAGAAAAACTTCACTTCGCCGTCCGCCACATGGGCCTGCGCGCGGATGCCGTCATATTTGTCTTCGACCGCCGCTTCTGCAAAGTAACTCAGTCCCTCCTCGGCCGATTCGATCGGGCTCGCCAGCATGAAGCCCAGGGGATGAAACAGCCGCATTGCCGCCTGCGTGAGCGTGCCGCGCGCCGCCAGCCGCACAGTTTCTCCGATGTCGAGAAGCATGTTGGCGCGTTGTACCTCGGCCAGCGTTGTGCCATAGGCTCGGGCAACCGCGTCCTCGAGCAGGCTTTCTTTCAGTCCAATCCGCAGATCGCCGGTCACGATCTTGATGATGTACTTGGCTTCGAGCGGGGTAGCACGCGAAAGCAAGTCGCGCACGATAGCGGCTTTCGGTGCTGGGCCGCGTGCGGCGGCGATCTGGCGAAACGTGGTCTCCA
>PLEA01000531.1:0-1602 GCA_003136335.1 Acidobacteriaceae bacterium
CCGTCATGGTACCAAACTCCGGGGTGGGCAGGGCGGCGAGTTTTTGCTGCAGGCGTTCGAAGGTGCGATTGGAAACATCTGCTCTGCTGCGCCGCGGCGAACCCGAACGGCCTGCGCCGCGCGCCAGCGTCAGGTGCGGACTGAAGGCTCGGTCTTCTTTTGGAATTCCTAGTGAGGCCATTTTTTCGTCGATGGCCGCGGCCAGCGCAGCCAATTCAGGGCCGGCTTCCATGCCAATCCAGAAGACGCGCGCCGATCTTGCCGTCGGGAAGAAGCCGTATGCGCGGAACTGAATGTCTGCGATGGTGGCCGTGATGGTACTCAATGAATGCTTGATGTGCTCAACGGCAGGTTCGAGTTGCTCGCCGATAAATTTCAGCGTCACGTGCAGCGACTCCGGTTTTGCCCAGCGCGCCTCGGGCGCGAATCCGTGCACGCCATCCACGAAGCGAGCGATGCGCGCGCGGATGGCATCGTCGATGTCGAGAGCGATGAAGATGCGCATGGAATGGCTCTTGGCTTTTAGCTCTTGGCNNAGCCCAAAGCCCAAAGCGTTCCTCACATTAATTTCTTTCTCAGCATATCAAGCGCCATGGTAGAGGCGAAGCGACGGATTCGCTTGCGGTCGCCCGGGAAATTGCGCAGTATCACTTCGGTTCCGCGGTCGCTGGCTACCGCGTGAAAAACCAGGCCAACGGGTTTTTCCGGCGTGCCTCCGTTGGGACCGGCTACTCCGGTGATGCCTACGCCTAGCTTCGATTCGCAGCGGTAGCGAATGCCTTCGGCTAGGGCGGCGGCTACTTCGCGACTGACCGCTCCGTGCCGATCGATCATTTCGGTGGGGACGCCGGCGAGTTCGGTCTTTAGCGCGTTGGAGTAGACGACTGCGCCGCCCAGAAAATAGCGTGAGCTGCCGCTGATCGACGTGAGGCGCTCCGCCAGCAGACCTCCGGTGCAGGATTCCGCTACGGCCACGGTGGCGTTGCGCATCTGGAGCCAGTAGCCGACGATCTGCTCAAGCGATTCGCCGTTGCGCGAGAAGACCGCGTCGTCCAATTCGTCCTCGACTACGCCCGCTACTTCATCGACGCGGCGCTGGGCGGCGTCGAGCGTGGCGGCGCGCGTTTTGAAGTGCAGTTCGATTTCTCCGGCGCCGGCCAGGATCGTAGTCTCGACGTCGGCGTAACGCTTGTAGATGGGCGCGACCCGGGCGTCGACCGCCGATTCGCCCAGCATGGCAATCTTCAGCGTGCGGATAGCCAGAGACGCGGGAGGAACTTTGGCGCGCAGGCGCTCGCGCACTTCGCTCTCGAACAGAGCTTTCAGTTCGTGCGGCGGGCCCGGCAGCAGCACAATGATGTGCTCGCGGCCGTCGAACTCTCCGCTCAACCATTGTCCGGGCGCGGTGCCGTTCGGATTCGGAAGCACTGCGGCGCCGTCGAGAACGTCGGCCTGCTTAGAGTTGTTGGGCGACATCTTCCAGCCGCGCTCGGCGAAGCGCTGCTCCAGACGCGTGAGGATTTCCGGATCACGGCGCAGGCTCAAGCCCAGAGCTTCGGCCACGGCCTCTCGCGTCAGATCGTCTTCGGTGGGGCCGAGGCC
>PLEA01000531.1:1624-15234 GCA_003136335.1 Acidobacteriaceae bacterium
AGGTAGAGCGAGTTGGTGTCCATGCGGAAGGGCGTGAGCATCTCGGAACCCACCGCAATGATTTCGGCATTCACTCGTTAGAAGTTTAAATGAAAAGCGTCGCGGAACGAAAAGGGACGCGTGGTGTCGGCAAAAAGCAGATTCCTCGCTTCGCTCGGAATGACAAACTACTTTCAGAATCGTTCGAAATGACAATGAGATTGTGGCGAATGACACGCAGATTCACTCTGGCGGGAGGGGCAGGCCCTGAATGTTCCAGGAGAGATGGTGCACGCTGGTGGTGGTGGCGAGGATGACGGAGCGGCCCGGAGCAAACGCCAGGCCGACCAAACCCTGGCCGGCGACTTCGAGATTGGCCAGGCCGTCTGGCGCAATCTTCACGATTCCGCGCGTGCCGGAGAGCGATCCCGCGACATAGAGATTGCCATCCACGTCGAAGGCCAATCCTTGCGGTCGTCCCAGCCCCCTATAGAAGGTGCTCACCGTTCCGTTGGGATCGATTTTGTAAACGCGGTCGGTGGGGCCGGTCACAAACAGATCGCCTTGCGGGTTGAACGCCAGATGATAGGCCGAAACGCTGACCTCGAGCGTGGCGAAGACGAAGACCTGCTGGTCGCGCGCGATTTTGAAGATGGTGCCGTTACGGTCGCCGACATAGAGGCTCTGGTCGCGATCAAACGCGATGCCTGTGGCCACACCCATGCCTTCGGCGTACGTGGTCATGGTTCCGTTGAGAGCTACGCGATAGACTGCGCCGTCGTAGCGCGAAGAGACATACAGTTGTCCCTGGCGATCGAAGGCGATGGCGGTGGCATTCATCATTTCGGAGACGAACGGCTTGATGGTGTAGTTGGTATCGATCTTGTAGATCGCGACCGGAACTTTCTGGCCGCGCGAACCCGAGAATGTGACGTAGATGTTGCCTTCGGGATCGAGTGCGGGGCTAGTCACGGGGTGAAGATTTTCGGCGATGGGCACGGCCACCTTGACGGTTTGGGAATTGCTGACGTGGCCGTTGGCTGCCACTACGACCGGACCGGAGGTGGCGCCTTCGGGTACGCGCGCGACCAGAAAGCCGTCGGAGCTGACAATGATCGATCCTTCGAACTCGCCGAATTTTACTTTCGGACGGTGAAGGTCGTGCGGCCGCAGCCCCGAGCCGGTGATTCGGAGGTCGCCTCCGGTCAGCGCCAATGAGGGCGCGACCGTATCAATGTGCGGTCCGCCGTTGACGTTTTTCTTGCCGAGAATGCGGTCAGAAAATCCCATGAAGAGTGCCGAGCATGAGCTTTTATCTCAGAGCTCACTGCATGCCAATCCGTACTATCTTAGTAGCCCAAAATGCAGCAAGAGATGCATGGCAACGAGGGTGAGAATTCCTGCCGCAACATCGTCGAGTACGATTCCGGTGCCTTCGGGAAGTCTTTCCAGTTGCCGTACCGGAGGCGGCTTAATGATATCGAAGGCTCTAAAAAATATAAAACCCGCGAGAAATGTTTTCCATGCGAGAGGGACGGCGATGAGCGCGATCAGTTGACCGGCGACTTCGTCAATCACGACGAATTGCGGATCTTTGATGGCTGACGCCCGGGATACGCGAGTGGCGGCGGGGATGCCGATCAGCGTGACCAGCGCAGCTAGGGCGATGGCAACTGGAGTCCGCAGGGAGGGCTTGAGGAAATGGGCGGCTGCGGCCCAGAGGACGAGCGCGGCGGCGGATGCCCAAGTTCCCGGTCCGGTGCGGAGGCGGCCGATTCCGAAGAAAGTCGCGATGAGCGCGGCCCATAGCGGGGCGCGCGGGCGGGATGCCCCCGCGACAGCCGGCGGGGCGCCGGCGCTACGGTCGGTCGGCGCGGCGCTAACGGCGCCGGTGGTGGGGTCGGGCTTCATGATTCGTCTTCTTGGTCTTCCGGATTGCTTTCCCGGATCGATTCGTCGGCGTCTGCTGCGGGAGAGGAAATCACATATTGGCCGCTGGCCCATTTCCCTAGATCGATGAGGCGGCATCGTTCGCTGCAGAAAGGGAAGTCCGGGTCGGTGCCTTTGACTGACTCTTTGCAGATCGGGCAGCGGAGTTTGACGATGCGCTGGCGGGGCATAGTATAGACAGACGATTGCTACAGAATTTTTGCCACCAGATCGTAATCGTGCGCTTCGGTGATTTGGCAGCGATAGAACTGGCCGGGCTGCGGGTCCACTTCTTCGGGGAAATCGTTGACGAAGACTTTGCCGTCGATCTCGGGAGCGTGCATGGGAGTGCGGCCTTCGAGCAGCAACTCGGTTTCTTCGGACTCGCCTTCGAGCAACAGTTCGAACTGTCGCCCCACCAGTTTCTTCTTATTCCTTTTGCTGATTTGGCGTTGGATTCCCATCAGATGCTTGCGTCGTCGCTCGATCTCGCGCGGCGAAAGCTTCTTGTCCAGAGCGTAGGCTCCGGCGCCATCCTGATCGGAGTAGGCAAACGCGCCCATCCAGTCGAACTGCGCTTCGCGCACGAAGTCGCAGAGCTCTTCGAATTCTTTCTCGGTCTCTCCTGGGAAGCCTACGATGAACGATGTGCGCAGCGTCAGGTTCAGCACCGTGCGACGCATTTTTTCAATCGAACGCAGGAACACATCGGCTCCGCCGCCGCGCTTCATGCGCTTCAGCACGGACGCCGAGGCGTGCTGCAGGGGCACATCCATGTACGAACAGATTTGTTCGTACTGCGCGATCGTCTCCAGCAGCTTGCCGGTGATCTTATTGGGATACGCGTAGAGAAAACGCACCCAGCGCAGATCTTCGATGGCAGCGAGTTTTTCGAGCAACAGAGCCAGACCATCCTTCAGGCCGAAATCTTCACCGTAGCAGGTGGTGTCCTGGCCGATCAGGGTAATTTCGCGCACGCCCCCTTGTGCCAGGCGTTCGGCCTCGGCAACCACCGATTCAAAGCGCCGTGAACGGAATTGCCCCCGCAACTGGGGAATAATGCAGAACGTGCAGGGATGGTCGCAGCCTTCGGCGATCTTGATGTACGCCATGTGCCGCGGCGTCGCCAGAATGCGCGGCGTGGCGTCGTCGTAAAGATAGTTGGGGAGGTCGCCGATCGCGCCGTCCCACGATTCGCGCGAGAAGCGGCCCTGGGCCGCGCGCGCATCGCCTTCGGGCCGCGAAGGCAAGACCACGAACGGGGAATTACGCGGCACCGGCGCGGGCGCCAGGCCCGTGGCGGCGAGAATCTTTTCCAACTCGCCCGTGCCTACAACCGCATCGACCTCGGGAATGTTCTGGCGAATCTGGTCGCGGAAGCGCTCGACCAGGCATCCCGCTACGACCAGTTTCTTCGCCTTGCCGCCGCTTTTGTGGGCAGCCATTTCGAGGATTGTGTTGATCGATTCCTGCTGGGCGCTTTCAATAAAGGAGCAGGTGTTGACCACGATCACGTCGGCGTCTTCCGCGCGACGGGTGAGTTCCGCTCCGGCCCGCGCCAGCAGGCCCATCATGACCTCGCTATCCACCAGGTTTTTGGGGCAGCCCAGGCTGACGAAGCCCACCTTCTGCGGGCGTTCGGCCTGCGGATTCTCCGGAGATTTCTCTTCCTTGCGATCTGGCTTGAGATCTGGGGAACCGCTAACGGTGAGGTCCTTCACAGGCATGCAATCTACCCATTTTAGCATCTCGGGACACACTGCCGGTCTGCGCACGAGATCCTTCGTTCCGCCTGAAAAACGCCTATACTCAGGATGACGCCCGAAGTCGGAGACTCTCGAAGATCAAGTTGCACTACTCCCGTTGTTCCGCCGGCGATTAACTCACAGAAAAGATGGAACGTGGATTCAAAGAGAGCCCGTATCATGCTAGGCTAGTTAACCGCGGCAACAATGTAGGAACCGGATCGCGGGAGGGGAAATGTTTGGCAAACGTCTTTGGGTTGCAGTCCTGTTCGCAGTGATCACGATGGGCGCCGCGGCGGTTGCGCAGGATGAGAAGAACGAATTGGGTGGCATTCTTGGCCGCACCTTCATCAGCGATCAAGGCATTAACGTCGCGAGTGCCTTCAGTCCCGCCGTCATCCGAACCGGCAACGGTCTCAGTTTTGAGGTGGAGTACGCCCGCCGGTTTCTGGTGACTCCGATATTTTCGCTTTCCGGCGAGGCCGTGCTGATGTACAACCACGATGAAGATGTCAACAACGGCACGTTCTCCTTGTCGCTTGTGCCTCCTCAGTACAGCGAGCTGTTTGTAACCCCTGCGGCGCGGGTGAATCTGTTTCCGGCGTCGGCCGTTTCCCCGTGGATTAGCCTGGGAGCGGGCTTCGGCCACATCGGTCAAGGCTCGAGCCTGATCTTTGGGGGCGCCAACCCTGGCAAATCCACGACCTCCGGCGTGGTCGAGGGGGGACTGGGTCTGGATGTGAAAGTGTGGCGCAAACTCAGCATCCGCGCAGAGGTGCGGGACTTCTGGTCCGGGGAGCCGGATTTCCCACTGGCCCTCACGGGGAAATCGCGTCAGCACAATTATTTTGTGGGCGGCGGGGCGTTCTGGCGCTTCTAGCTGGATTCTCCTGATTGGCGGCAGGGAAGGGTTCAGCGACTGCGCGTGGCGGACTCGATCTCTTCGTACAACTCGGGCAAGCGCAGTGCATCTTCGGTGGAATTTCCAAAGCGCGCGGACTCGTAGACCTGGGTAAAGCGCGCGACCGGCTCGCGCAGCCGGTTATCTAAAATCTTCTTCACGAATTCCTGTGGCGTCTGCGCCGCAGGTTTCTCGACGCCGCGCCGGGCCAGCGCACGAGCCATCCGCGCATACCACATGGCCGCCGCCTGTTCCGGAGATCGCTCGGGATGCGCCTGCAACGATTTTTCGTGCAGCAGTCGCGCAATTCGCCCCAGATTCCCCAGCAGCACAAGGCCGAGTGTGATGGCGGCCCCGAAGATGGCCCAGCGTCCGGGAGAATGTTCCACGTGATCCTGACTCCGCCGCGCCCACTTCAGCATCGACTCATAGTGAAGGCGGGCCCAATTGCGCACGCCTTCCCACAGGGCACGACTGTGGCCGACGGCGGTTTGGCCGAGCACGTACTGGTGAGAACTGTCGTAGCTGACCACCCAATCGCGCCAAAACGACGACATGGCATCGAGGTAGAGGGCGACGCGGCCCCAGCCCTGAGGACGTTCGCCGCCGCCTGCCGGAGTGGGATCGAAGGTTTGCCAGCCGTAGCCCGGGAAGTATGCCTCCACCCAGGAATGCGCATCTTTGGCGCGTACCACGTAGTTTCCGGTGAGGTCGTTGAACTCATCGCTGCGAAATCCGTTGACCACGCGCGAGGGAATTCCCAGCGTGCGCAACATCACTGCCATGGCGGAGGCGAAGTACTCGCAGTGTCCCTGCTTGCGTTCGAAAAGAAAATTTGCGATCGGATCTTTTACCTTACTCTGCGGCAACTGCAAGGTATAGCCGAAGCGCATTCGCAGGTGGTTTTCGATGGCGGCCGCTCTGTCGAAATCATTGCTGGCCGAACTTGTGATCTGAGCTGCCAGGCGTGGAACTCGCGGATCGAGCGCGGGCAGACGCAGATACGCGGCCTGGATCTGCACTGGGTAGTTCCGTCCCGCGGCGCGTAACTCTGCCGGCGCCGCCGCTGCGATGTCCGATTCCGCCTCGTAGCTACTGATGGCACGCTGGATATCGAAGTCGTAGACTGCCCCGGCGGAATCGGCGGCCAGCATCCGATAATCCCCTCTGACGCTGCGGGCCCAGGGCGCCAGGAAAAAGACGTTGGTCCCGATCGGTTCCGTCAGGACGCGATAGTGGATCAGGTGCTCGCGCACCCGACTGGTGGTCACGTAGGAAGGCAGCGCCGCGTTGCTTCGTGGCACGGCAAAACTGTTGTCCGCTTGCCGCTGCAGAATGAACTGGTCCCGTGGATTTGACCATGTGCTGCCGTCGAAATTCGACAGGGCCACACCGCGCCAATGCAGATCGTAGCGGCCTACTGTGTCGCCGTCGATCTGAATGTGCATCACGACCGCATTCGATTGCTGGATCCGGCCTATCTGCCCCAACTGAACGCGATCACTGAATCCGGACGAGAGGTCGGTGCCGAACGAATAGCCGCCCAGGTATCCCGCAGACATGCGAGGCATCACGAAAAACACGGCCGCGCCGCTGAACAGAATCATCAGCATCAATGCCGGTGTGACCCGCGCCAGTGAGAAGGCTAGGTGCCGGTGTTCGTGGGGATCGTTGGAATGCTTCGCCTGAATATTTGCGGCGTGCCCGGAACGCCGCATTTCCATCAATACAAACGTTACCACTGCCATCAGCATGAACGCCGCGAAGGAGAGCAGGAAGATGCTGTCGACTGTGAGCACCGCTGCTGACAGCACCATCAAGAAAGCGAGGATGGCAAGAGTGACGTGGTCGCGCTCGCGGCGCAGCGAGAACATCCGTACCACCACGCCGAACAAGGCTAAGTGCACAGTTGCCGGCAAGAACGCTCGCGAAAAAAGCAAGTAGTCGGCGGCGAAAAAGACGAAGTAGGCGATCGAGAGCGGCGTGGTCCAGCGCTCCGAAATCACGAACTGACGTCGCTTGGCCAGCAGATATCCCCGGATGGAGAGCGCGATTCCCACCAGCACAATCGATATCAGGTCGAGGCCACCCGTACTTGCCAGCGTTCCAAATCCGGTACAAACAAGTAGATAGAGAGCAAGTTCGAAGTAATGGTCAATGGCCCGGGCCATGGGGATCACGCCGGATTGGGAGGGCTGGGGTGACATTTGGGTTCGAGCGAAGGAGAACGAGGCTCCTCCGCAATATCTTTACGCTTAGATAGCCATTGTTCGACAACCTTCAACAGAAGGGAAGGGTTTGCTGCCAAATTCTTGCACCGAAAGTCACATGCCGTTTGGCAGGAGTCGGCGAGGTTAGAGGGAAGGTTTAGGGTGCGAGGCCAAGATGGCGCTTCGGCAAGCTCAGGGCAGGCTCTCGCGACAGCCGGCGGGACGCCAGCGCTACACTGGGACGCCTGCGCTTCCAGGGCAACCACATCCAGAATGCTAGAATGATTTAGGTCAGGCATCGGTCTCACGCGACGTACTCCCGCCAACCCCGCCAGGTCCGGAAGGAAGCAACGGTAACGGGCTCTTGCGTGTGCAGTGAGTCCCCGGTGCCTGGCTTATTTTTTTCTGGCAGCAGAGTGGTGCCTGCCCTCCTGATTACCAGGATTTACACATTCTTTACGACTCTTTTCGCAAGAAACCTTTGCCGCGCGCATCAAGAGTATGTAGGCTCGGCAAAATCAGCCCCGGCCACTAGGAGAGAAATGAAGAATCACGGCGTTTCCCCCAATCTTGCTCCCCATGTCACCATTCGCGTATCCGGAAAGCTATTCCAGGGACATTTGGCATATTTGGACCAACTGGTTCATTCCGCGGCTGAGTGCCACTTGTGGCCTGTGCTGAATCTCTCGCAATTGGAGGAGTTGGACCGTGCCGCCATCTTATATCTCGAGGAGGGCGAAAATCGCGACTTCGGTATTGCTTCCTGCCCGAATTTCATCCGCGAGTGGATGGGCCACGAGAGCGGTCGCGCCGCCGCTTGAAGGACTGCGGCAGAGTTTGGTTACACATCTGCGTCTCGTCCGTCTAGAATGTGGTCCATTTACAATGTAGATCGCACTCGAGGAGGATGCCGTGATCATCTCTCGCCGCTGCTGTGTACTGCTTGCGGTCTTGACCTTGGCCGGCGGCGCTGCTGCCCAGACGGCCAAAGTGACCTCGGTGCTCGACATGACGGAGTTCGTGCGCGACTGGCAAATCTCCAAGCAGTTCACCCTCGACGTGGCGAACGCCATGCCCGCCGATCTCTACACCTTCAAGACCAATCCCGAAGAAATGACTTTCGGGGAACAGATGATTCACATTGCGGCGGGGAACGTTTTTCGCTTCAACCAGATCACTGGGATCAAGCCGCCCTCCCCCCTCGATCCTGCTAAACCGCCGGCTTCGGACAAGGAAAACGTATTGAAGTTGCTCGATCAATCCTTCGACTACGTCATTGATGCACTGCCGAAGATCACTCCTGAGCAACTTCAACGCACATGGCATATTCCATCGTGGAAGGGACGAACCGATCCCGACGGCCGCGCCATGATTGTCAACATGTTCGTGCACACGGCGCACCACCGGGCGCAGTGCGAGGTTTATATGCGGGCGAAGGGCATTAAACCGCCCGACTATTCGTTCTGAATCGAATCGCCGGCTTCACCTGGCGGGACAGCCGAGAGCCTGCCCTGAGCGCAGTCGAAGGGCGGCTGTCGCTACGTGAGCAGTCCCGTTAGACATTCTGCTCCTAATCCTTGAAAATACTCAGTTTCATATTGCAGGAGCTGTCATTGAGCAAACCGATCCGCGCGAAAATCAGCGCTGTGGGCACCTATGTGCCGCCTCGCGTTCTCACCAACTCCGACCTCGAAAAAATGGTTGACACCAATAATGAATGGATTATGGAGCGCGTGGGGATTCGCGAGCGCCATGTCGTCGACAAGGGCGTGGCCGCCAGCGACCTGGCAGTGGAGGCGGTGAAGAAGTTGCGCGCGTCGTACCCCTTCGATTTGCAGGAGGTCGACCTCATCGTGGTGGGCACGGTGACGCCCGACATGATGTATCCATCGACCGCGTGCCTGGTACAGCATAAATTGGGCATCGAGAATACCTGGGGCTTCGACGTTTCCGCCGGATGCTCGGGGTTTCTGTACGCATTGAACACCGGCGTGAAGTTCGTCGAGTCGGGTCAATACAAGAAGGTGCTGGTGATTGGGTCCGACGTGAATTCGTCGATGACGGACTACACCGATCGCGCGGTATGCATAATTTTCGGCGATGGCGCGGGTGCGGTTTTGCTGGAACCTTCGGAGGATGGCGAGGTGGGCGTCGTCGACCATGTGGCACAGATTGAGGGCATGGGCGGACAGTTTCTCTGCCTGCCGGGAGGGGGAAGTCTGCACCCGGCCACGCACCAGACGGTCGATCAGAAAATGCATTATATCCATCAGGATGGCAGGAACGTCTTCAAGTATGCGGTGAAGAAAATGGCGGAGATGACCGAACGCATCCTCGAGAAAAATAAACTGACGGGCAAGGATATCGATTGCTTCATTGCCCATCAGGCGAACCGGCGCATCATCACGGCGACCGCGGATCGCCTGGGGATGCCGATGGAGAAGGTCATCATCAACATTGACCGCTTCGGCAATACCACGGCGGGCACAATCCCTATCGCCATGCAGACGGCGCTGGAGGAGGGAAAACTAAAAAAGGGAGATTGCTTGTTGATCGCAACTGTGGGCGCTGGGTTTACTTCCGGGGCGACATTGTTGCGCTGGGCATTTTAGGGGCAGCCATTAGACATTCTTCCTCCAATCCTTCAGAATTACTGGAGCTTTATCGGAGGAGTTCTTGTTGACGAAACCGATTCGGGCAAAAATCAGCGCTCTGGGCACGTACGTGCCGCCTCGCCTGCTCACCAATGCCGATCTCGAAAAGATGGTCGACACTAACAACGAATGGATCATGGCTCGCGTCGGCATCCGTGAGCGCCACATCGCCGACAAGGGCGTTGCTACCAGCGACCTCGCCGTAAAAGCCGCTGAGAAAGCACTCGCGCAGCGCGGCATGGCTGCAACCGACATCGATGCCATTATTGTCGGCACGGTCACCCCGGACATGTTTTTTCCTTCGACTGCCTGCGTGGTGCAAGACAAGCTGGGCGCAAAGGGAGCGTGGGGATTCGATCTTTCCGCCGCCTGCTCGGCCTTTCTGTATTCGGTGCAGGTGGGCGCGCAATTCATTGGCACCGGCACTCATAAGCGGGTGCTGGTGATTGGCGCCGATGTGATGTCGTCGATCATCGACTACGCCGACCGCGCGACCTGCGTGATCTTTGGGGACGGAGCGGGCGCGGCGATTCTGGAACCCGCCGAAGATGACTCTGTCGGGCTGATCGACTTCATTCACGAAGTCGATGGTTCCGGCGGCCAGTTTCTCTACATGCCCGGCGGAGGCAGCCTGAACCCGACGAGCAAAGAGACGATTGAAAAGAGAATGCATTATGTCCACCAGGATGGCCAACAGGTCTTCAAGTTTGCCGTCCGCAAGCAGACCGAGCTGTGCCAGAAGTTGCTCGAACGCAACGGGCTGAAAGGCTCGGACCTTGATGCATTCATTCCGCATCAGGCCAACCTCCGCATCATTAATGCCACGGCCGATCGCCTGGGCCTGCGCCCCGAAGCCGTAGTCGTCAACATCGAGCGCTACGGCAACACAACGGCGGGGACGATCCCGCTGGCCATGAATACGGCGCTGGAGCAAGGCAAGCTGAAGAAGGGAAGTTTGGTGATGTTAGCCTCGGTCGGGGCTGGCTTTACCGTGGGCGCGACGTTGCTGCGCTGGGCGTTCTAAAGGGGAGCCCGGGACTCTAACTTGAGTTTGCGCCGACCTGGACAGGGGAATTCAGATCAGCGGCCGGCGCTTCTGAACGCTGACGCTCGAGAATCTCGCGTCGCCATTCTTCAAACCCCTCTGCCATGCTCTTCTTCAGCGTTGTTGGCGGAAGTTTTTCGATAAACGCGAATGCGTCTTGCCAGCGAGCGAGTGCCGGGACAAATTCTTTGCGTGCACAGTGAATGGCAATGTCCGCTCTGATCTGCAGTAGTTGTGGTAGAGCCTGAATCTTCTTCACCCGCTTGAGCCATTTCTCTGCTATCGCTGCCTTTAGCTGAAACCAGCCCGTAAAGACAGGGGCCTCGAGCGCAACCAGATCCTGCAGCGATGGTCCGAGTAAGCAGACAAGTTCAAGGCATCTCTCTAGGTGCAAAGCTGCGACCGGAACATCTTCCCGATCATTCGCCGCCGTGTACGCTACCCAGTTCCCGGCGAAATCGTCTACGGACTCATCGCGGACAGCTCCGGCGGCATTAAGCCAAGTACGTTTCCAGAGTTTCGGTCGCACACCCAGGCGACTTTGGTTTCCGATTGCGGTCAGGCTCATCCATCGCCGCGATTTGGCACGCGACAAGAACAGCGTTGCGATCCGCGCACCATCGGGATAGAGAATCCCCAGCCGGAACGGCATGAAATTGGCTAAGCCAATAATCACGGAGATCCGCAAGAAGATATCGAGCGATAACGACAACCAACCGGCAGTCGGATTAACATACGCTAGAAAGACAGCGATCGCCGCTGCCGAAAGCAGATTTGCCGCTGGCCCTGCTACGGTGAAAACAAGGAGTCTGCGGCGCAAACGTCGAACGTGATCCACATGCATGCCAGCGTAGCCGCCTGTAGGTAGAGCCCTCCGAAGCCGAATTTTCAGGCTCCCATACTCCTTTCTCAACGAAACCGGGCCAATCGTGATCGAGCTAAACCGAAATCCGACTACCCATCCAGCCAGTAGATGGCCTAGTTCATGGACGATAACCGCCAGCACCAACGAAAGAAAGTAGAAGATGAAAACCAAGTTCGCCGCTGGATTTCTTTCGTCGCGGGCGCTGTTCGAAGCAGCGATGAGGACAATAGCGAACGGAATGCCCATCAACAGGCTAAACAAAGTGCTCCCCAGGTTGTTCTTCTTCACCTTGACTCGGACAGCAGAATCGAGGATCGGAGTTGTGCCGGTCGACTCTGGGCTGATCGTCACTGGAGGGATATTATCAAACAAAGGACGCGGAAACAGGCCGCGCAACCATGACGTTCGTAACTTTCTTCCGATCATTTCGATGGCTTGGCCGGTCAGCGACCGCTATCGTTTTGGCACGTTCGCCCCACGTGGGGATGTCGGCGAGCGTGCAAGAAAATGATTCGTACGATGTGTTGTTGTCTTCTGCTGGCCTTGGGCTCGGTCGGACTGGCTGCCCAGCAGTCTGATCCGCGCGAGAGCAAACTGCTGGTTCTGGAGCGCCTGTGGAATGAGGCTCAGGTCAACCGCGATTCCTCTGCCCTCGAGGCTCTGGTTTCGAGCCGGTTTGTAAACACCGAATGGGACGGCGAACTTACCAACAAGCAGAAATTTCTTGCCGATATCAAAGACCCGCATTTCAAACCCACCGCCCTCAACATCCAGGACGTGAAGATGAATTTCTTTGGGGACACCGCCGTGGTCACGGGTATCTATCACACCCAGGGTACCTACCAGGGCAAACCTTATGACCACCTCGGACGCTTCACGGACACGTGGGTGCTTGACCTTGGAAAGTGGCAGTGCGTCGCCAGCCACACCAGCCGGCTGAAGAAATAGTCCGCTTTTATCCCCAGACGCCGGGCGTTCGCAGAATTTTTCCGACAGGCACCCGTCCGTGTTTATAAACCCATAAAATCTTTTTATGCCCGAAATCCGCGCCCTTCCACGTGCAGGCAGTTTCGCGCGGAGCGTAGCTCGCATTGGCCTATTTAATTGTTGCGGGATCGATTGTTGCCTTCACGGCGTATGTCTGGCTCATTCACCACGAATCGCCGACCAAAGTGGGAACCTATGCGTATGTGAATCCGGTAGTCGCCGTTCTCGTGGGATATTTCCTGGGCGGAGAGGCGATCGGCCTGCGCACCATCGTGGGGACGCTGCTGGTGCTGGTGAGTATGGTCGTGATCGCAACGACGCCGAAAAAGAAGATGGAACTCGAACCTTTGGTAGGCGAAGCACACTGATTCTGTTCCTGATAACGAATGGCCGCTGTGAATTGGCGCCAAACTTATCGGAAGGCGTCATCCCGAAGTCCCGCGTTTTCACCAGCGGGGCGAGGGATCTCGCGCGAATCACCGGGCGCCGTCGGCTTATAGACTTCGCTCCATCGCTCCGCCAGGTCGTCCCAATGGGGGTTCATCGACTCGATTAGTTTGATTTTCTTGTTCCGACGCCAGCCCTTGATTTCCTTCGCGCGAGCGATCGCCGCGTCGGGATAGAAAAAGCATTCATGATATGCCAGTCGCGTCAGGTTGTACCGGCTGGTGAAACCGAGAACTAGTTTATTCTTGTGCTCAAACACGCAGCGGGTCAGGCTACCCGTGACGCCCGTGTATAAGACGTGAGAACGGGGCCGGTTCGTCATGATGTAAACGTAAAACTGCTTGGCTTTCCGCATACTCGAACCTTCTTGCTGGAGCCTTTGTCTTCGCGAGGGCGTCATCCCGAAACTCGGCGTACTTCAGCCGAGTGAGGGATCTCGCACGGAGCGCTTTCAGCCGAGCTCCTTTTAGCATTCAACGCTCAATCAAGTCTGTGACGGATGAACATCACCCGGTTGATAAAGGATGGGCACCGCACGCCAGATCCCTCGCCCCGCTGGTGAAAACGCGGGGCTTCGGGATGACGCCACTCTCGCGATCGTTTGTTGCGGTGTGGGGCGACTTAGCCTTCGCGTATCGCTGGCATGTTCGAGGGCGTCATCCCGAAATTCGGCGTCCTTCAGCCGAGTGAGGGATCTCGCGCGGAGTGCGCTAGAAACCTTTTCTATCAATCAAAGACAATTCAAGTCTGTGACGAACGAATTGCGCCGGTGAATAAAGGATGGGCGATAGTACACGCCAGATCCCTCGCCCCGCAGGTGAAAACGCGGGGCTTCGGGATAAAGCATT
>PLEA01000327.1 GCA_003136335.1 Acidobacteriaceae bacterium
CCCCGGAGCGCTGACTCCCACCGAACTGATGAATGCTCACGACCATGGTGCGCGGCTAGTCAAAATCTTTCCTTGTGGGAACGTAGGCGGACCCAAATATTTGCGCTCGCTCAGGGCTCCCTTCCCGAATGCCTCATTGATTCCAACGGGAGGCGTGAATGCGGCGAATGCCGCAGAGTTCATCGCTGCCGGTGCGTTTGCCCTGGGTGTGGGCGCAGACCTGGTCGACGCCGCGGCTTTACGCGAGGGCAATCTCGACAAAATCACTTCGGCTGCCCGGGAATTGGTAAATGCCGTCACTTCTGCGCGGGCCGCTCTGCTCGCGAAAAAGGCTCGCTAGTATCGGGGGTCGAATCCTAGGGTCGAATCCCCACTACCAATTAAACATCGTGCCGTCGAGTTTCCGGTTCACTGGCAGGTATGCTCGCTCGTAGGGAAATTTCTCCGCCAGTTTCTCATCATAGTCGACGCCAAGTCCCGCCGCGTCGCCCGGATGCAGGTAGCCGTTCTCGAACGAGTACGAATGCGGGAAGACCTCGTCGGTCTCGCGCGTGTGACGCATATATTCCTGGATCCCAAAATTGTTTACCGAGATGTCGAAGTGCAACGCCGCCGCCATCGCCACTGGAGATAAGTCCGTCGCGCCATGGCAACCTGTCCGCACATGATAAATCTCAGCCAAGGCAGCGATCTTTTTGAGATGGGTCAAGCCTCCGCCGTGCACCACCGTCATGCGGAGGTAGTCGATCAGCTGTTCCTGGATGAGAATGTGCGCGTCCCAAATCGCATTGAAGACCTCGCCGACAGCGAGTGGCGTGGTCGTGTGCTGACGCACGATGCGGAAGCCCTCCTGCAACTCCGCCGTCACTGCATCTTCCAGCCAGAACAGGTGATACGGCTCCAAACTCTTCCCCAGCCGCGCCGCTTCGATCGGAGTCAGCCGGTGGTGAACGTCATGGAGCAAGTGAATGTCGTCCCCAAACTTCAAGCGCAACGCCTCGAACAGCTTGGGAACGTGCAGAAGATATTTCTCCGTGGACCAGGCGTTTTCTGGCGGCAAGCCCTTCTCTGCAGGCTCGTAGTAAAGTTTGTCGTGCGCAACCCCGTAGGTGGAAGGCAGGCCCGGAATCCCCGTCTGCGCGCGCACCGCAAGATATCCCATCTCTTTNNAATCCATATAGTCGCGCTCGGCGCCGTTCAACAACTGGTGCACGGGTGCATTGAAGGCCTTGCCCTTGATGTCCCACAGGGCCATGTCGACGGCAGCGATCGCCGTCATGGTCACGGGACCGCGCCGCCAGTACGCACCACGATACAGGTACTGCCAGACGTCCTCCGTCTGGAACGGGTCGCGTCCAATGAGGCAGGGGATCAGGTGGTCGCTCAAGTAAGATGCGACGGCCAGCTCGCGGCCATTCAGAGTCGCGTCCCCGAGCCCGTACACACCTTGATCAGTCGAAATCTTCAAAGTAACGAAGTTCCGTCCCGGGCAACTGACGAACACCTTTGCATCCGTGATCTTCACAAGGCTCTCCTCGCTGATTCCACCGAGTGTATCGAAAGCATCAGATTCGGCGCACAGTCTTTGATTCGTCGCTTCCGCAAGACGCGAATCAAACTTCCGCCGGTTGTAACCGCGGCGCCAGCAGTTGTACGAAACAGAATGCGATCAGATATGCCAGGCCAGCCATCACAAATACGGGCACGTAGGAACCTGTGCGCTGCAGAATGTAGCCGACGGCCTTAGACACGAACATCCCGCTGATGACTCCCACCATAGTCGCAAATCCCACGACGGCCCCCACCGCGCTTCGGGGAAACATGTCGGAAGCCAGCGTGTAGATATTTGCCGACCAGCCCTGGTGCGCTCCGGCTGCGATCGCGATCAGGAAAACCGCCAGCCACGCATCCGTGGTGCGCGCCGCAATCATGATGGGGGTAACCGCAAAGGCGCAAGCCAGAAGCGCAGTTTTTCGGCTGGCGTTCAGCGTCCAGCCTCTCTTCAGGAGGAAAGACGAAAGCCATCCTCCACCGATACTTCCGACGCTGGCGCCGCTGTAAATCACGAACAGCGGCAACGCCATGCCCCTCAAGTCCAAACCAAGATTGCGGCTCAGGAAGTCCGGCATCCAGAACAAATACACGAACCAGATGGGGTCGGTAAAAAACTTGCCCAACGCCACCGCCCACGCCTGGCGAAGCGTAATCAGAGTGCGTAACGAAACGGTCGTCCCGTGCTCCTGGACATCGCTGTGTATGTAAGCCAGTTCTGTAGCGGAAACCAGCTTGTCTTCTTCCGGGCGGTGATACACCGCAAGCCAACACACAATCCAGATGAATCCCAAGGCTCCGGTGACCATGAAAGCCATGCGCCATCCAAAACGGTAGGTAATCCAGGGCACAATGAGCGGAGTCACGATCGCGCCGATGTTCGAGCCGCAATTGAACAGGCCTGTTGCCAGCGCGCGCTCCCGCTTGGGAAACCACTCCGCCACTGCTTTCACTGATGCAGGGAAACTGCCTGCCTCACCAAGCCCCAGGCTGAAGCGCGCCATGGCGAATTGAAATATCGAGCCCGCAGCCGCATGAGCCATGGCAGCGATGCTCCACACAAATACCGCTAACGAAAACCCCTTGCGTGTCCCCAGCCTATCGATCAGCTTTCCGATGAAGAGCAAGCCGGCTCCATAGGCGAACTGGAAAGCCAAGACGATGTTGCTGTATCCGACTTCCGTCCAACCGAATTGCAGTTGCAGGGTCGGTTTCAGCAGCCCGATCACCTGCCGATCCATGTAATTCACCGAGGTCGCGAAAAACAGCAAGGCGCAGATCAACCAGCGCCGGCGGCCGATGGGACTCGCAGGCTGAATTGACACTCCTTCAATAACGGTTGCTACGGGGCGTAGGTTCACTGGATTTTGCGCGCGGGCAACATGCATCACTACACATTGCGCCAAGCCTCCCCGTCAAGCAGTTACTGAACTGATATGATTCTTGACGGGAGTCGCTAAGATTAGATTCCGCGATTGCATCGCCCAAGCACGTGCCCATGAACGGCTTTCTCACCGAAGACTTCCTTCTATCGAACGACCCAGCACGCCGTCTCTATCATCAGATTGCTGCTTCGCAGCCTATTCTCGACTACCACTGTCACCTTTCTCCCCGGGACATTTCCGAAAACCGGCAGTTTGCGAATCTCTCCGAAATCTGGCTGGAGGGAGACCACTACAAATGGCGGGCCATGCGGGCGAACGGCGTCCCGGAAAAGTACATTACGGGGGATGCCGCTCCCTACGAGAAGTTTCTGGCGTGGGCGCGCACTGTTCCCTATACACTCCGCAACCCGCTCTATCATTGGACGCACCTCGAGTTGCAACGCTATTTCGGCATTACTGAATTGCTCGATGAGACCTCCGCACAGAAAATCTGGGAGCGCGCGAATGCTCTTTTGTCGGAGGGCCTGACGGCGCACGCCATTCTTCAGAAGTTCCAGGTCGAGGTGGTATGCACTACCGACGATCCCACCGATGACCTCCAACATCATCGAGCGATTGCGAAGGCGAATCTGCCGACGCGAGTTTTTCCGGCCTTCCGTCCGGACAAAGCTCTCGCCATCGGCGATGCCGAGTTTGCGCGCTGGGTCGAGCATCTTTCGGAGGTTGCGAACGTCGACGTACGAAATCTAAAAACCTTTCTGCAGGCGCTTCACAGCCGGCACGACTACTTTCATTCCTTGGGCTGCCGTCTCTCCGACCACGGGTTGGAGCATTGCTATGCGACGCCGTGTTCGGAAAGAGCCGCTGCGGCCATCTTCAGAAAAGCCCGTGAAGGGCAGTCCATCACCACGGATGAGCGGACCCAGTTCGCTTCTTTCATGATGCTTTTTTTTGGCCGGCTAGATGCCGAGAAACGATGGACCAAGCAATTGCACCTGGGCGCGCAACGCAACGTAAATACTGCAGCTCGGCACAGGCTTGGAGCCGATGTCGGTTTCGATGCCATTGGTGATTTCCCGCAAGGCGCCCATCTCAGCGCATACCTCGACGTGCTCTCTCAAGAGAACGCTCTGCCGAAGATGATCTTGTATAACGTGAACCCGAGGGACACATTTCAGTTCGCAACCCTGATTGGCTGCTTCCAGGATGGAGAGAGGTCGGGAAAGCTGCAGTATGGCAGCGCGTGGTGGTTCCTGGACCAGAGGCAGGGGATTACGGCGCAACTGGATGCTCTCTCGAATACCGGTCTGCTGTCGCGGTTCATAGGCATGGTAACCGACTCGCGGTCCTTCATGTCGTACCCACGGCACGAGTATTTCCGCCGCACCCTTTGCGACATCATCGGAAAAGACGTCATGAGGGGTGAATTGCCCGATGACGACGCGCTCCTCGGACCATTCATTCAAGACATTTGCTACCGGAATGCGAAGCAATACCTGCAACTGCCGACCGATTGTCCTCCCCAGCCCGAATAGCCTTACCGATCAAACGTCACGCCAGCGCTGCGAAGTCAGCGGTAGAATGGCTTTCCATTCTTGGGGTTAAGGTGAAAAGCTCGGCTCCCGTAATCCTGTCCAGAACGTCCAAGTAGAGGAGGGTTTCGGTTCTTGAACATCCGGGAAGTTCTGCGCCAGACCGTAGCCTCCATCGCCGCGCACAAGTTGCGCAGCTTTCTGACTATGTTCGGGATCATCTGGGGCATCACCTCCGTGATTTTGCTGGTCGGACTGGGCAAAGGATTCAGCCGCGACCAGAAAGAACATCTCAAGACTATCGGCGTCGATCTCGCGATAGTCTGGGGCGGCCGCACCAGCGAACAGGCCGGCGGATACGCCGCCGGCCGTCCGATCCGGCTCTCGATTCAAGATGCGTACACCATCAAATCGGAAGCCTATTTGATCAAAACCGTCAGTCCCGAACTGCGGCGCAGTGTGGCTGAAGTCAGCCGCTATAACGCCGCATCCCGTCCCGTGCGCGGCGTATGGCCCGACTACCAGCGCTTTCGCTCGCTGAAGGTGCAAGAAGGCCGCCTGATGAGCGATGACGACGAAAAAGAAGGCCGCCGCGTGGTCGTGCTGGGTGTGGAATCGCGCGACCAGTTGTTTCCCGGCAAGCCAGCCATCGGCGAGACGCTCACCATGAATGGCTCGCCCTACACCGTCATCGGCGTGCTGGAAAANNCCGCCGGAGCGTCCCGGCATCTCCAGGGGATGGATCAACAATCTGGTGGTCGAAGTCGCTGATCCCGAACATCATGAAGAGGCCATGCACCAGATTTATCAAATTCTCGGACGCGAGCATCGCTTCGATCCGCGCGACAAAGATGCCCTGTTCATCTGGGACACGCTCGACGGCTCGAAGCTGGTCGAGCGAATCTTTGACATCATGACCATCTTCTTCGGTGCGGTTGCCCTGATGACGCTGTCGCTCGGCGGCATCGGGGTCATGAACATCATGCTGGTCGCTGTCACCGAGCGCACGCGCGAAATCGGTGTGCGCAAGTCGCTGGGCGCGACCGCCCGCGATATTCGCAACCAGTTCTTTGCCGAGTCGGCCACGCTCATGCTGATCAGCGGAGCCATCGGGCTCGGCATTGGCCTTGGTATTTGCCTGGTGGTGAGCAACGTGGACTTGCCCGACATCGTTCCGCATCCCGTGATCTCGCCGCTGGCAATTGTGGCGTCGTTGTTGACGTTGGGTCTGATCACGGTGGGCGCCGGAATGTATCCAGCGCAACGAGCCGCCGCACTCAGTCCCATCGAGTGTTTGCGTCAGGAGTAGCGTTTCAAATGCGGCTCAAGGAACTCATTCTGCAAAGTTGGGACGCGCTGTCCCGCAACCGCCTGCGTTCCATTCTGACCATGATGGGCATCGTCTGGGGATTGACCACGGTTGTCCTTCTGCTCGGCTATGGCGAAAGTGTGAGCGAAGGCGTGCTCACCGCCTTTCTGGGAATCGGCAACAACGTCATCATCGTCTGGCAAGGCCAGACCAGCATGCAGGCCGGCGGACAGCGCGCTGGCAAACGAATTAACTTTAAGTATGAGGATATCCAGGCCATTCGCGACGAAGCCCCTCTGGTTCGTCTCGTTAGCGCGGAATGGGACGATGCCGTCGCCTACAAGTACGGCGACAAGGTCATCTCCGTCCAGAGCAAAGCGATTCAATATCCCTATGGGGAGATGCGCAAGCTAAACGTCGCCGAAGGCCGTTACTTTGAAGAAAGCGACTTTACCGAGCATCGCCACGTTCTGATCTTCGGCCCCAACGCAGCCAAGAAAGTGTTCGGCAATCGCGATCCGGTGGGCGACCATGTCACTATCAACGGCGAAACCTGGGATGTGATCGGTCTCCTCCATCTCAAAATTCAAGATTCCTCCAATAACGGCCCCGACAATGAGAACGTGTTCCTGCCCTTCGAAAGCATGAGCGACTTCAACAACCAGCGCGATCCCGGAATGTTCGTATTCCAGCCGGTGACAGCGCTCCAGCACAAGGCGGCTCTGGGGCAGGTCAGAGAAGTGCTCGCCCGCCGCCACAGTTTCAATCCCAAGGACGATAAATCCAGCCCCGAGTGGGACACCGTAGATGATGCGAAAGATATTCAACAGTTTGGAATCGCCCTGCGACTGATCCTCGGCTTCATCGGCGTGCTGACTCTGGGCGTCGGCGGCGTCGGGGTGATGAATATCATGCTGGTCAGTGTCAGTGAGCGCACCAAGGAAGTGGGCCTGCGCAAGGCGCTGGGCGCGCGCAATCGCGACATCGCGCTTCAATTCCTGGTGGAGGCCCTGGTTCTGACGTTTGCTGCGGGCCTGGTGGGGATGCTGGTATCGGTTCTGCTGGCACATGCCATTCCTCCCATGCCGCTCTACTCCGAGATGTACAAGACGGCCAATCATGAGGGCGACATCGTCCTAAAGACCTCCAGCAGCGTGATGCTGACGGCGTTTGTGATTCTCGCGTTTGTCGGGGTCACGGCCGGCATGTGGCCTGCGCTGAAGGCCTCGCGCATGGAGCCCGTCGAAGCCCTGCGATACGAGTAACGCTGTGTCGAAGGGGCAGGTTAGGAGAGCCAGAACTGTTTCGTGCCGCTTATTCCTAGACTCATTTTGCTACTGTATTATCAATAGTTTAAGGTGAATTTGAGAGTATCCAGAATTCGTTAGAGGCACGTTCTCGACCCCCAGGCATCTCCAGCCCTTCCTCCCGCAACTAACAAATTAGTTAGCGTTCTTCGTTCAGCGACGTCAAAATCTACGAGAGAGAGTACCCCCCCCAGGAGGACGCATTGGCCCGCAGCAGGTCTGTAACCCTGACAGAAGCCGAGTTGCGCATCATGAACGTGCTCTGGGAGAGGGGCTCGGCGACCGTCCATGAGGTGCTGGAGGCGCTGCCCGCAAAGCCCGCTTTGGCCTACAACTCCATCCTGACCATTGTTCGCATCCTGGAAAAAAAGGGCTATGTAAAGCACCTGAAAGACAAGCGCGCCCACGTGTTCATCCCGCGAGTGGACCGTCAGGATGCGACGCGCTTCGAAGTGCGGCATCTGGTTAGCCGGTTCTTCGGCAACTCCCATGAATTGCTGGCGTTGAATGTTCTGGAAGAGACCAGCATTGATGCGGAAGAACTCGCTCGCTTGCGCCAGTTGCTGGAAAGGAGCAAGTGACCCAACCGTGACTGCGGTCTTTTACCTGGATGCGATTGCCCAAACGTCAGCCGTTCAGATCGTGGACTGCCTGGTCGAGGGCGCGCTGATCGCGATCTTCGCGCGATTATTGTTGGCCGTGATCCGCCGGCAAAATTCGGGCACGCGGTTTGCAGTATGGTTTTCCGCCCTCATGGCAATTGCCGTTCTCCCTTTGTTCGGAGGCTTACGGTGGTCGCATGGGAACATTCCAGCGGGGACCGTCGGCCATCCACCGATCACGTTGCCAGGTTCTTGGGCGCTTTATGTTGTCGGCGCGTGGGCCGCCATAGCAGCTTGGTCTTTGCTAGGGGTGGGTCTATGTCTATGGCATCTGCACATTCTTCGCAAGAGTTGCATCCCGGTCGATACGGCATTGTTAGACGTTCGATTGCAGGAAACTCTAGAACGCAACCAATCGAAAAGGCCAGTGAGGCTTTACACGTCCGATCTGGTGCATGTTCCGACTGCCGTCGGTTTCGTGAAGCCCTTAATTGTCATTCCTGGCTGGGTGATGCAGGAACTCTCTCCGGACGAACTGAACCAAATCTTCCTCCATGAACTCGCGCACCTGCGTCGTTGGGACGACTGGACGAACCTGGCTCAGAAGGTGGTAAAGGCGCTGTTCTTCTTTCATCCCGCGGTGTGGTGGATCGAGAAGAGAGTGTCCCTGGAACGCGAGATGGCATGCGATGATGCCGTTTTGGCCGAGACGGCAAGCCCGCGGGCCTACGCGGAGTGTCTGGCGCATTTGGCCGAAAAAACGCTGCTTCGGCGCGGCCTGGCCTTGGCACAAGCGGCGCTGGGTCGAATCCGCCAAACCTCGCTGCGAGTGGCTCAGATTTTGGATGTGAATCGTCCCACGGGAACGGGCCGCGCCTGGAAGCTCGCTGTATCGCTGGTGGCAGGGTTCGCTATTGTCTGCGTCCTGGGTATTTCAAGAGCGCCTCAGCTGATTGCATTTAGTGATAACGCGGCAAGTCTTCCCAGCCCCATGATCGCAACCGCCCCGAGTGTCGCCAGCGGACGCGCCTTCACAGGAATGGCAATTGCGAACGCGCGGGCATCGAATGCGGTGTTTCAACCCCGGCCTCGCATCGTGCCCACGAGCGTGAGCACATGTGCGGTTCATCGGACCTTGGAGACTTATGAACGTACCGCTCTGATCCTGTCTCCAACGGCAAAACGGCGCGCGGGCAGCATAGTTGGCCACACGAATATTCGCCTCTCGAATGCTGATGTCACTCCAGTGGCTTTTACTGAGACGCTATTGGTAGTTATTGAT
>PLEA01000514.1 GCA_003136335.1 Acidobacteriaceae bacterium
AACGCGAACGCGAACGCGAACGCAGACGAGAATAATAAATGCCGCCAGCATCATCTCGTAGTGGGGTGCGGCGATATGTACTCGACGCCAATGCTTTGATCGGCTTCTTTGAAGACCGCGAGGGTACTGCGGGAAAGATTGAACGTCTCGTGGGCGAAGCCTTGCGACAGGATCTAGCGCTCTTGATGTCGGCTGTGAATTGGGGCGAAGTCTTCTACACAGTGTGGCGGCGGCACGGCGAAGCCTCGGCACGGCAAGCCGACGCTCGGTTGCAGGAGATGCCCATCGCAGTCATAACCGTGGAGCGAGAACGGGCCTCGCGGGCCGCCGCCCTCAGGCAAAAGCACAACCTGGGCTACGCAGACGCTTTCGCCGCGGAACTTGCCATTGAACGCGGCGCATGGCTAGTCACAGCTGATCCGGAATTCTCAAAAATCGGCAATACTCTGTCCGTCTACCCACTTCCGCGGCATGAGAAGTAATGGCCCCCTCGGCGATGAGCCTTCGATCCTGCGAGTCCGCCGAGCTAGGCACGCTTGATCGCGCCCTTCTCTTACGCTTACGACTATTCCTGCGAATCGCTCAACAGCGCCGTTGGGTCCCTAGTCCAGATCGTCGCAGCGAGGTCGGTTTCGATGAACTATCTGACGCTCGTCCACACTTGATAAATCACGATTCCAAACATGAAAACCAGATAAAACCGGAGTGCCCAAAACAGGATCATTTCTTTGCGGGTGAGTTGGCGGCGGGGACAGTGATGTTTTTCCTTCGTCGAAATGAGTTGGTCTGGTTCGAGGGACGCAACTACGCTGGCGAGATCTTCCCCGCTGATTTCCCCGCTCGCCGTGGAATCAAACTCCGGGTCCATCTATTTGCCTCCAATTAACGCCAACGCATGGGGCGCGACCACGCTGATTCCGAACAGGACGCCGGCGGCGACCAGCACGACCACCACCGCCAGAGCCAGTACATTTGCCCACGAGGGACTGATCAGGTCGCCCATGATTTCGCGGTCGTTGACCAGCATGTAGAGAAAGAGCAGAGCTGGAGGCATGGCCAGCACCGCGATCACGTTCACGATCAGCACGATGTAGACCAGAGGAATGCCCGGGATCAAGACCAGCCCGGCAGCAGCGGCGGCTTCGAGAATCAGTACCAGGTAAAAGGATTTCCCCTGCTGGAAGGGAAGATTCAGGCTGTGGGGGCGGTGCGCGACTTCTCCGAAGGCGTAGGCCGAAGAGGTTGAAATCGTGACTGCGGCGACCATGCCCGCTTCGAACATTCCGAGAGCGAAGAGCGCGGAGCCCCAATGGCCAACGAAGGGCTGGAGGGCCTGAGCGAACTCGGCGGCCTCGAAGTTTCCCGTGGACATGCCGTGGACAAACAGCGGGGCGGTAGCGACGATCGTGGCCAGAGCTGCCAGGGCCGCCAAAGTTGCACCCAGCACGGTGTCCACGCGCCCGAAGCGGATGTCGTGCCTGGTCAGGCCTTTGTCGGCGATCGCGCTCTGCTGGAAGAACAACATCCAGGGTGTCACCGTCGCCCCGATATTGGAGAGCAGGATGAGGACTGTTTCCTGCGTGAGTCCGCCGGGGAGCGGTTTCCAGGTGACCAGCGCGCTGCCGATGGCTCCCCAGTGGGGATGGCTCAACAGGGCTACGGGGATGAACACCAGGTTAAACATGGCGGCGACGAGGGTGATGCGCTCCCAAGTCCAGTAGCGATGGGCCATCAGGGCAACGAACAGCACGAGCCATGCGCCGATGACCGAGACCGCGGGAGGAACTCCGAAGAATCCCAAGCCGGCGCGGATGGCGATAAATTCGGTAACGAGGGTGAGAAAGTTGCCGACCATCAGGTCGATCATGGAGAACCATCCCCAGAAGGGTCCGAAGCGGTCGAAGATGAGTTCAGCGTGCCCGCGATGCGTGGCCGCACCCAATCGCACGGTCATTTCCTGAACCACGCAGGCCATGACGAACGTGAGCACTACGAAGGGGAGAAAGAAGCCGATGCCGAAGCGGGCTCCGGTGGCGGCATACGACAGCATACTGGGACCGTCGTTTTCGCCGAGCATCACGAGGATGCCGGGGCCAATGAGCAGCCAGAGCAGTCTGGCGCGCGACCACGGCCCGCGTTGCGAACGGGTGGTCATGACCCGTTCGCGGTCGTGGGCGCGGTCGATGTCTTCGTGGGTAATGACTACGCCAGGGGCCGCGGGCCGTCCATCCGGGACGTGGGACGGCAATTCCCCGGGAGGTGTCGATGTTGTCTTCGGCTCGTTCATTTCAGAAGGCAATCGGCAGAGCGCTATTCCAGCGAAGCCAACGGTGCGGCTCGCCGGTGTGTTAGCAGAAGTATATAACAAGAGATGAACTATAGTTAACTATTGTAGACAGCGATGTGGAGCTCTAGCGTGGATCAGCGTTTCTGGCGAGAAGCAGCGGGGGCAAGCCAGACTCGCTCAGACGCGGCGGGGCCGAGAGAAACGGTGCCTGAGGCGGTGGAGAGGGTCAGGGTTTGGTCGTAGTTGCGCTCCAGGAGCCGCAACTTCGCTCCTGGACGGACGCCCCGGTGTTCCAGAAACTCGAGCAGGCGGCGGTCGCGCTCGTAAATTCCACTGACGGTGTAAGTATTGTCGATTTGTGCGTCGGCAAGCAGGACCAGACCTCGGCGGCGGCGGCTGGCTGGGCCTTCGAGTTCACTCAAATTGCCGTGCGGACACGCGCCGCCTGAGCCCAATTTTGCCAGCAGTTTGGCTTCGAAGTCGGTCGAGACCGCGTGCTCCAGGCGCTCCGCCTCGTCGTGGACTTTCCACCACTCCATGCCGAAGAGTTCGGAGAGCATGCGTTCAATCAGATGATGACGCAGAGTCAGCTTGCGGGCAATCTTGCGGCCGGCCGCAGTCAGCCGCACTTCGCCGCTGTTCTCGACGCGCACCAAGCCGTCTTTTTTCAGGCGGCGCAGCGCCATGGTTACAGCGGGCGGGGAGACCTTCAACAGGTCCGCTAGGCGCGCGGAGATGACCGCCTCGCCCTCGCTTTCCGCTTCGAG
>PLEA01000449.1 GCA_003136335.1 Acidobacteriaceae bacterium
GAGGGTCGACGCCGGGGTTATGCATTTCGCTGATATAGGGACCCAGAGCGATTTCCGCCTCTCCTTTGGCCACGGCGTCTTGCACCAGGTTGGCGTTTTGCAGCCACTTGATCTTCAGTTTCAACTGGTCGGTGATGCCCATCTTGTCGAGAGCTGCGAGAGTGATACTTCCGGCACTGCCCCCCGCTGGAGCGATGGCGTCATTCGATTTCGCGTTGAGCAGCGTTTTCTTGAAGGCGGCGGCAGTAGAGATGTCCACCGGGGGCGCACCCTTTTGCACGGCTACTCCCAAGCGAAGCCTGGCGATGACGGTCGCGCTGTTGGGATCGATGTTGCCCGTAGCCAGCGCTTCGGGGAAGGGTGCAAATAAAATGGACACGTCCAAGGCATGCCCGCTCGCAACCGTCTTTCTGGTGCTGAGACCGGAGCCGTAGGTCACCTTGACGTGGCTCCCAGTCTTGGCGTCAAAGGCCGCCACCAACTTATCCATGCTCTCCTGGATGGGGTTCGGACAGAGCAGAGTGATTTCGCCCTGGGAGTGCGCGCGGGACGAGATGCCAAGCACAAGCGCGACTATTATGAGTGCTGAAAATAGATGTTTCACAGATCCTCCTCAAGCAGCGACTGCTATTTCGTTGTTGGTATCTCGCCGCTTCTGTATGGGGCTGGCGCCCGACACCGGGCCCACTTCCCTTTTATAGGCCGCCTGGTCCCTAACACGATACCGGCGCGTAGTCTAATCCCGCGGGTCGACGGCGTCAAACCGTGCGGGCGATTCGCAAAGAAGCAAAGTTCGTACCACCGTTAGGCTTATTCAGCAGGTTTATCCAGTCGGCTTATCCGGCCGTTTAGCCGGCCGTTTATCCAGCCGGCTTATCCGGCCATTCGTGCGCATGCGCGTCCGCGCGTCTACCCACCTTAGACGAAATCTTGTCGGCACATGGCTAGTGTTGACATATCGTACCAGCAAAGATTAGCCTCGCCTCTGAATTGCGCGGAACGATCAAGATTCTCCAGCCGCGCGGAGTGACCCGATGCGTAGAAAAATTTGGTTTCTTTCCTTAGTTGTGGCGTGCTTCGTTGTGGCGTTTTTCGCTTCGTCTGCTGTGGCGCAGGTGAAACGCCAGGTGAATCGGAAGACACTCGATATCTACGTGGTGGACGTGGAGGGCGGCAATGCCGTGCTGTTCCTCACTCCCGCAGGCGAGTCGGTATTGATCGACACGGGAAATGCGGCTCCGGGTGCCGAGCGCGACGCCGGACGCATCGTGGCCGCGGCGAAGGATGCGGGAATTACGCAAATCGATCACCTGATCATCACGCACTGGCACGCCGACCATTTCCGAGGAGTCACCGAACTGGCGCAGCGCATTCCGATCAAGCGGTTCTATGACCATGGCGCCAACGTGCAGGCCACGCCGCAGACCGACGAATTTCTGCAGAAGACCTATCCGGCAATTTACAAGCAAGCCAAACACGTGGTGGTGAAACCCGGCGACAAAATCCCAGTGAACGGACTTGACTGGACCGTGGTGGCGGCTGCGGGAGCGGTGCTCAAGACGCCGCTTGCTGGCGCGGGCAAGGCGAATCCCGCTTGCGCCGATACGAAACCGATGGACGCCGATCCTTCGGAAAATGCGCAGTCGGTCAGCAGCTACATCACGTTCGGGAAATTCCGCGTGGTGCACATGGGCGATCTCACCTGGAACAAGGAGATGGACCTGATGTGCCCCAACAACCGGCTAGGCCGGGCCGACCTGTTCATGGTGTCTCATCACGGGCAGGCAATTTCCAATTCGCCCGCACTGGTGCATGGACTCGCGCCCCGCGTGGCCATCATGAACAACGGCACACGCAAGGGCGGACAGCCGGAAACGATGAAGGTTCTCCATACGTCGCCGGGCCTCGAAGATCTGTGGCAAGTGCATTTTTCGCAGTTGAGCGGGCAGGAGTACACCACGCCGGGAATGTTCATCGCGAACCTGTATGACGACCCGCAATCGAGCATGCCCGTTGCGCCCGTAGCAGCGCCGGCACCTGGCCCGGGCGCGCCTGCCGCGCCGCAACATAACGGCACCGCGTACTGGATCAAGGTTTCCGCGCAACCGGACGGCACGTTTACGGTGACGAATACGCGAAACGGATTCAGCAAGACCTACAAGGCGGGTGAGCGATTCGATTAGTGCTCTAACCAGCGGTTGACACGGCGCGGTATTCACGGCGTCGTTTTCACGGCGTCGTTTTCACGGCAATTCAGTCGACGGTTTTCCACGCGCGCCACGGCCGCGGTTAGCAGTTAAATGTCGGGGCCTGCGCGTCATGCGCATCGAAATGTGACGACGACCATCAGCGGCCGGCAGGGATGGCAATGATATTCGAATAGTCAATGGCCTCCGACGGAATGCACATCTGCTGCTCCATTTGCTGCGCGGGAATCCACCGGAACTTCAGAGTGCCGATCACAAACGGCTTCGTGTAAATCTTGGGATCGTCAACGGTGACGGTTAACTCCATGTGGTTGTGGTCCACACGGGTGTAGCGTTCCTGAACGTGGGCATCGACGCTGTGAGGATGTCCGGCGGTGTCGAGCCAGCTGCGGTCATCACTGCCCACCGTATCGATCACCAAGATGTTATCGCCGTCCCAATGGCCTACCGAATAGCCATACCACATGGACTCAGGTCCGCCCTTGCCGTCCACGTTGGTGGGAAGCGGCCGGCCGTCCATCCATACGTCGCGCCACACCCTTTGATACTGGTGCAGTATCACCAGCTTGTTG
>PLEA01000598.1 GCA_003136335.1 Acidobacteriaceae bacterium
AATCGTTGCGAGTCAAATCTTGCCGGGTACTGCGAGGCATGTTTTGTCGAAAGCAGCAAGGGCAGTGACAGTTTATCCAAGTGATGAGGGTCGTTCCATTGTCCAAAGGTGAATGACGATTGTCCTAAAGTTAAATAGCGATAGTCCGCGACTGTCTCTACGAACAGGAATCGTCAGCGCTCGAAATCGGTTGGCGAAAAATCGCCATAGCAGAGCGCCGGGATAAACCGGCATGAAGCAGAGAATGGAAAATTCTTACGAGTAAGGAGTAGCGATCCGCTCGGCCCCGAGTTTTGTGTTGGGTACCCGGTCGCGAACAGACTCGAATGGCATTTCATCCCACGTTTCAGGTGCTCCGGAGGAGCTTCTCCACACATGGCAAGAAGGAAGCACACCCGACCGAGATGCAGGCCCAACTCGGACACAGCGACATTCGTACCACCCTAGACATCTATACCCAGATTACAGACCCGGAGGTCGCCAGACCAGAATGGTGAACCAGGTCACAAACCGCATCCTGGGCTTGGATGAAGAGGTTGAGCCGGGCTCAGTTCAGTGAGATGGGCGCAGAAATTCGAAGCCAACAGCTTCCCTGATAAAATGAAAATGAAACAAGTGGGCGCGGAGAGATGGCCGAGTGGCTGAAGGCGCGCGCCTCGAAAGCGTGTATACCTTTACGGGTATCGGGGGTTCGAATCCCTCTCTCTCCGCCAGTTTTGATTCTAAAGAACTTAAAGGCTAAAGGCCTACCGGCTACAGATTCGGCTACGTTTTGACCGGGTCAATAACCGCCGTCCCCTACGCCTTCTCGGTATTAAGCCGCAAGGACATACCGATGAAGGTCTCGCTTTACGTCAGGGAACATTCCACTCGCAAATACCGCAAAGCCAAATCAACAGAACCAGCCGGAACCGTCTACGTGCTTCGCTACGGCGGCACGTGGGAAACGATTGACGCGGAAAACTGGAACGACGCAAGAGTAGCGCAACTCAGAAAGAGTGCCGCGCTGCTTGAAAGCTGGCGTCCGAAGGTCGAGAAAAAGGAACAAGCCAGCCTGATGCTGGATGCGGCGATGGATTCCTACCTGTCCGAAATCTCTTCCAGCCGAAACAAGAAAACGCAACAAGCTTACACTGTTGCGCTGCGCTACTTCTACGAGTGCGTTGGCAATAAACCAATCAAAGACATCACTCGCGGCGACCTCGTGAAGTTCTCAGTGTTCCTGCGAGAAGATAAGGAACAGAGTCCCCGTAGCTGCTGGAACAAGTTTTCGAATGTGATGTCCTTCCTCAAGCACTACGACGTGAAGCCGAAGATCAAGCCGCACGATTGGCCGAAGTTCTTGGAAGAAGAACCAGAAATCTACGATCAGGAAACTCTGGACAAGTTCTTCGCCGCGTGCGATGACGACGAACTACTGCTGTTCGAGTTCTTCTTGCAGACTGGGATGCGCGAACAGGAAGTGATCTACGCGACCGACCGCTGCGTGGACTTCGCCAACTACACCATCAGCGTCAAGCGTAATCCCCAGCACGGATGGACGCCGAAGATGTATAAGGAACGCACCGTTCCTGTGCCGAAGGCGCTGGTCAACAAGTTGAAGCGCATGCTAGCGGTCCGTGGCAAAGGCGGTCTGCTGTTCCCGACCAAGAACGGCCTGCCGAAGTTCGACTTCCGGGACATGGCTAAAGCTATCGCGAAGCGTGCCGGGATCGACGAGTCGGAAGTCTGGCTGCACAAGTTCCGCGCCACGTTCTGCACTCGCGCCTTGTGGTCGGGGATCGACCTACGCACGGTTCAAGACTGGATGGGACACGACGATCTATCCAGCACGCTACGGTATTTGAAACCAGATCGCAGCAAAGCGATGCGCGAAAAGGTAGAAGCCATCTGGCGTGCCGCTGCTGCCTAGCAAACTGGCGGCGGTGCTTGGTTGGACTCAGCCCTCCTTCGGCAGTTTTTCTTCTTCTTTGCAACTGCCCTCCTTCGAACGACTTGGACCGCTTCATTCCAAGCGAGCGGCCATTCTAGGGCAAAAACGGCACCACAAGTTGCTCATTCCACCCGGCTTAAAACCGGACAGTTCTGCCAAAGTCTCCGTATATTCCAACTGGGCAACTGCCCCAAAAGGAAAAAATGTTATGAGCCAGACGAAAGTGAAAATCAGACGGAAGAAGCATGGGAAACGAAGCGTCATCAGACCGACGGCGGAAGAGATAGCCGCCTTCGCGCCTTCGACGCGGGAAGAGATGGACATACTCGGTGCGGGCGTACCCTGTACGTTGGTGCCTTTTTTGCGCCAACAGTTATTCCGATATACCATGTACCGAACTGACGGTTTGTTTCACGTAGGAGGTCGCTCTGATGCTACTTCGAACTTTCGCCGTCGCCTTGGTCGCAGTGTGCACGTTCCTTGCCTCACAAACCAGTCCTCAACCTGCGCAACCCGCTCCCCAAGTCGGGCAACCCGCTCCCGACTTCATTCTTAGCGACTCCACTGGCTCTTCCGTCAAATTGTCCGCTTATAAAGGCAAGGTGGTTCTGCTCGACTTCTGGGCTACTTGGTGCGGCGGCTGCAAAGTTGAGATTCCTTGGTACGTGGAGTTCCAAAATAAGTACCGGAACGACGGACTGGCGGCGATTGGCGTTTCCATGGATGACGACGGCTGGAAATCGGTAAAGCCATTTCTCGAAGAGCACAAGCTGAATTATCCAGTCGTGATTGCCAACCAAGACCTAACCACCCGATACGGCGGACTCCCCTCTCTCCCTATGACTCTGCTCATTGACCGCGACGGGAAGATTGCCGAGTCGAACGCAGGCATGGTAGACAAAGACGCCTTTGAAAATAAGATCAAGACGCTCCTTCGCCAGAGCCCTGCTAAGTAAGGGCGCCCGGCTGCGAGTATCCTCCATGATTCTCGGATTAGTTCTCGCGCTAGTTGTCGCTGCGCCCCAGCGGAGCGATTCCACAGAGTCGCAGACGACCATGCAGCAGCATTCTCACGACGAGTACGAACGACACAGGCAAGCTGCCATTCGCATCAACGAGCTTGCCGGGCGAGTTCAATCTGAAGCCGACGCCAGTGCCCTCGTGTCTGAGATCGCGGGACTCTTTGCAAAAGAACTGCCTCCGGCTTGGGCCAGCAGCAGTATTCGTCAGCGAGTTGCCCACGCGGAATACGAGACGGTCCGCAACCCGGCAACACTTATCCCAGAGCAGCGCGTAGTCGAGGTTTGGAATCAGTATGCCCGAGAGATCGGAGCGCCTGACGAAGCGATTGTCTCAGTCGCCGAGATTCACAATATGCGCGATGGGTCGTTTACGGTTGCTCAGTTAATGTGGGCACGGGGAAATCAAACAATCTGGACGACGCCAAATTTGTTTGCGCTCGGGTCTGACGGGAAGGTCGCAGACGGTTGCCGAGCCATTGAAGCGGTGCGTGTGATTCATGACCTTGAAGACCTGTTCCAGAACCTTCGCGGAGCGCGTGACCGCCTACAAAGGGGAATTGTGCCATCCGAGGAGATCAAGAAGCGAGCAGGAGAGCCACGCCCGCAGACACACGGTTGGGTCCGACTTGAAGCCCACGCAGACACAAATCCTATTCGCCCCACAGAGCAACGTTACGTGCAAGAGCATGGCTCAGCGGCATACACCCGGTTGCTTGTGCGGTTATTTGACGAACTGTTCCCCGCCGAGTGAGAACCCAGTCATGATCGCCTGCTCGCACCGTCTCACAGGGTATACCTGTGCACCAGCGACCAACCTGCAGAAACAGGGGGCGAAAGGCCGCATAAAATGAAGTTGCCGCAGACACCCTTTTTGACCACCGGGTAGGCAAGGGCTTGGGAAAGCCTGAAATCGTAGGCTTGCCCTTTCCGCCGTCCATCAGATGTGCCCCTCGTTGACTCCGCGTGCTCACATCTCTAACATTCTTGCCAATGGCAACTTCCTCCCCTACAGAATGACCTGAATTTCGCCTAACAGACGACACCCACTCGAACAGCCGCAATTCCTGTAAGGGCATCGCCACGCTTCCAGTCAGCCAGAGGCGCACCGCGTTGCAGGACTGGCTTGATATTGATGTTCGATCGTGGTTCGCCGGTCGCATATTGCCGGTCACGGAAGTCATAGCCGAACGCTGGGGACATTTGGCCGCAACTGCAAAGCGACACGGTTTGCCTTGGCAGTCGTGGATGGCGTAATTGCGGCAACAGCCCTTCATCACGACCTTACCCTCGTCACGCGCAACGTCAAAGACTTCGCGGGTCTCGGCATCGATATCTCCAATCCTTGGGAAATATAAAATCCCGTAAAAACATGCCGAATTCGACTAGCTTATCCATGACCCGATTGACTATGCCGCGTCTATGATCGGCGGTCGCACAGTGCAGGAGGCTGACCGAACAGTCGAAGCGCAGCCGAGGTATCGCAAACAGCAGGGCGATTGAGTTTCAGGCCAGGGGATACGGCAGCGTGCAATAGCGTGCAATGGTGCGCGGCAATCGTGGTAAACTTGGCATCCGTGGCAATGTAGAATCTACAACTTATGGAAGCGATCGGGCGTTGCAGGGTCCAAATCCCACCCTCTCCGCCATTTAGTTTCACCGCCTTGTTCGCTCCGGCTACTGCCCCTCCTTCTGTCCCGCCGCAAACACTGTCCACGGCCCCGCCTTCATATTCCGCAGCAACGGCTTCTGCCATGCAAACTCGGGATGCCGCTCCAGAAACTCTGCCGCCAGAAAGTCCGCACCGCATGGATGGCCCGCCCTCGCCACAAAGCTCATCTTCGCGGCCATGGCGCTGTCCGTCGCCTTTCCCTGCACCGCGCCGCCCGGATTGTACGCATCCCATGCCCACTCTTTCACGCCGCGGGGAGAGTTATCGACATGGCCGCAAAGGGTGCGCTCGTTGGGTTGATCGACTCTCTCGTCCAAAGTTGTTCTTTCGTACCTGTCGACGTGATCAGACAGGAACTGTTCAGCCAACTCAACGTCAATCTGACCTTTCAAAGTCCTCATGAAATCATCGGCGCGCGCATGCCGCGCATTCATCGACGAGGACACATTGTTAGGATCGAAACCGCTGGTCTCTTCCAGGATCACCTTCGGATCGCGAGCAAAATTCGAGCTCACAAAATATCCATCCTTGGTGCGCCACAGCGGCGTGTTCTTCAGCCCCAACTCCAGATACGCGATCTCCCCCGTCTTCCGGTCGCCGATGAGCCAGTCATTGGCGTAGCCGCCGTTGTTGCCCTCTTTGATGATCCGCACATAGTCCTCAATATTGTTGGCGTACTGCAGCGCCTTGCGCGAACGCATGAACTCGGGCTTCCCATTCGGATCCCATCCCTCAAACTGCGTGATGGTGGTTTCCGTAATCATCATGCCCGCGGAGTTCACCCCAAAATCGTCGTCGCTGGTAATCACTCCCGGAAAGCCGTCCATCAGAATCCGATTCCCGTGTTCGGGCTGGATGTCGAAGATCACCACCCAGCGCTCGCCCGCCAGGTAGCTGGTCCAATTATTGTGAGCGATCACAATCTGGTGATCTTTGGTCATGCTGCCCGTGGCAATAAATGCGCTGCAGTTGCCGGGCGCCACGAGCTTCGGCGCCTTGGCCGATTTCTGCTGCTTGTTCAGCCAGGGCACGTAGTAGTCAGGCACTTCCTCAAAGGCATTGAGCGCCACAATGTCGTACACGTCGAGATCGACGCCGTGCGCCTTCACTCCGTCCGCCATGCCCTGCAATTCCTGCTGATATTCAGCATCGATGTGGGGCCAAAGCATCTGCCGCGCCGTAGTGCGGAAGAATTCCCAATCCCGCTGCGTCTGGTGCGTATCAAACATTTTGATCGCCTCAAAGGCATCGGCAATCTCGGGCGCGAGCAAATAGCCGTGCTGAAAACCGACGTCCGACGGCGATCCTTCCAGGTGCACGTACGTCCATCCTCCCTGCTGGAAGCGATAAGCCTTCTGCAACCTCGCGTCAGACTGGCCAGGAGTGGTTCCCGCCGCCGCACACGTCAAAGCCAAGAGGAAACCCAGCACGCATCCAGAACCCAGAAGTTTCTTCAACATGAATTCCTTTCTATGAGGTCTAGCAAGATTCAGTCCGTCACATCGACGCAACATTCTAGCCTGTAGCACCTCTAGCGGCCTGTCGCGCAGCAACCATTACCAGGCTCCGCATCTGTTGTTACTGTCACCGAAGCGAACCCTTGCTCACTCAATAGCAGCATTCGGGCATCAACAGCATGCCCTGCTGCATCCGCAGTAAAGAACTCACTGCGACAGGCCACTAGATATCCGTCCGCTGCTCCGGATGTCGGCTCAAATACCAGCACGGCAGCCATCCCGCGTGCTGAAACAGTGCATTCACGCACGTCTGAGCCTGCGGCGGATCGAAACTGAACTTTGTCTTTCCGTTCTTCTGCAAGACGGCGTAGTAGTGATTCACCGTCACCGAGCCGTAGGCGTTCCGGTTGGTCGCCGCGCGGATCCGAAAAGTGGCGTAGTCGAGACCATACGCCAGCGCCGCCGTCCCAACCACGGTAAGAATCACGGCGACGAAGATTCGTCGTAGCCGCACTCTGAGGCTTGGGCCAGATGTCGGAGTCACGAGGCCAAATTATAACCCTGGCTCGCGAACGTATCCGTAGTCCCAATTCCCAATTCCCCGCCACCAATTCCCCGCCAACGTTGACAATTCCCCCGTCCGGCAGGCAAACTACCGCATTCGCTGGGAATCGCTTCTGGCGAGAACCTGCTGCGGCCCAGAGAGAGATTCCCCGTGCAGGTCTTATAATCGCTGTTACGCTTCGTCCATGGCCATGACCGAGCAACGGGTCTCGTACACGCTCGACTCCTCGTTGGAGACGATCGACAATGCGGAGGAGAAGGCCGCAATCATTGCAACCGAACTTGGCTTTGCCGACGACGAAGTCATGCAGATTTCCATGGCCGTGCGTGAGGGCGCGGTCAATGCCGTGTTGCACGGCAATGCNNGGAATTTTTCTTATGCGCTCGTTTATGGATGTGGTCGAAATCCGGCCCTCCGGAACGGGCACTGAACTCAAACTCATCAAGCACGTCCACGGGCCATCCGCGGGCGGCAAGGAGGCTTCCCAGTGACCATGAAGGTTAGCAGTCGGCAGGTCGATGGAGTTACGATTGTGGATTGCAGCGGCCGCATCACTCTCGGCGAAGGCAGCGTCATTCTTCGCGATACGGTGCGCGATATCCTGGCCAAAGGTAACAAGAAGATTGTTCTCAACCTGCAGAACGTCAACTACATCGACAGCTCGGGCATCGGTGAACTGGTGAGCGCCTTTACCACCACCAAGAATCAGGGCGGTGAACTCAAGCTCCTGAACCTCACCAAGAAAGTCAATGATCTGCTTCAGATCACCAAGCTCTACACCGTCTTCGACGTGAAAGACGACGAAGCGTCCGCAGTCAAGTCGTTCAAGTAGACCCTACACGTTGTCCGTTTTACGACGGATCGTCAGGATATCGATCTGGGTGCCCCATTTCTCGCGTCCTCTGCGAGAAGTGGGGACTTCGCCCAGTTCCAATCCGGAACAACTCGCGTATTTATTTCGTCGATCACATACTTTCGTCCCGCATCATTCCTAAAATCAAGGCATGTCGCGATACAGTTTAGACTCAATACCCACTCATGTAGGGACAGCGGCCCTCGGACTAACTTTGTTGCTGGCTGCGCCGTTCCTCTCCGCCTCCGACTGCATCCCCATGCACGAAGCCAGCCAACACGTGGGCGAAACCAAGTGCATCGCGGGCAAAGTCCTCAAGATAAAAGTAGGGAACAAAGGAGTTCACTTCCTCGAGTTCTGTGAGGAGCAGATGGCCTGCCCTTTTACTGTAGTAGTCTTCCCTTCCGGATTGAAAGATGTCGGCGACGTCCGCCGCCTGGCCGGACGCACCATCGAAATCCACGGAGCCGTCAAACTCTACGACGGCCGCCCCGAGATCATCCTGAACCGCGTTAGCCAGATTACGGGCGGCACTGCCATGATCCCTCCGCTCCCCAAGAACTACGACGTCGAAAATCGCGGCCACTACAGTGCCGGACACCTCCGCCCCACCAAGAAACCAGTGAAGGTCAAGGCCACGCCCAATACGACGGCCACGTATGGCAACGACGTCGAAGGCGAGGAACTGCAGTAGTCGCTGCTCACACCATCCCCTTGCGCAACTCTTCCAGCGGATACTTCGTCCCCCGCCACTCAATCCCGTCATTCCACAAGGTGAGAATCATCGAGCGCAAAAGCGTATAGATGAACAGCGCCGTGCTCACCGGATGCAGCAGGAAGTAATATGGCGGCACCGCCGACCGCCACGACATCCCGATGTAAATCAAAAACATCGAACCGAGCGCCACGGCATACGGCAGCCGCGCCCACCCATGCACCAGAAAGACGCCGAGAAACGGTCCAAAATTCAGGAATGCCAATCCGAAAACCGAAATCAACGTGCGCCACCATTGAAACGACAGCACCGCAAAAAAATTCTTGGTCAGGTTATTGACCACGCCCATCGCCCCTTTGGCCCACCGGATCGAAATCAGATCTCCGCCAAACACATTGCGCTGCGCGAAACCGGCCTGCTTCACAACCTTCCCCAGTTTCATGTCGTCGAGCACTTCCATGCGTAGCTTCTCGTACGTCCCCACCGCCTCATAAACCCGGCGCCGCACCAGGTTAAACGCCCCCACACCCATGTGATCGTCGGTGCTGGGATCGGCCACTTTCCACGGCCGATGCCCAAACATAAACATCGTCTGGAAAAAAGCGATCATCATATACTCGCCCGGCCGCTTCATGATCATCCGCGGAAACAGCACCAGATGATCCGCGGGCACAGCCTCTGCATAGGCCAGCGCACGTCGCAGTGAGTCGGGCTTGAACAGCACGTCCGCATCGGTGAAGAGCAACCAGTCCCCCGTCGCTTGGTTCGCCGCCGTCCACATCGCATGCGTTTTTCCCAGCCAGCCCGCAGGCAGTTCCCGATGGTGAACCACTCGAACGCTTGGAGAATTCGGGTGCCCCATTTCTCGCGTCTTTTGCGAGAAGTGGGGCCTTGTTGAGATCCTCTCCATAATCTCGCCCGTCGAATCGGTCGACCGGTCATTCACCGCGATCACTTCATAGTTGTCGTAGTCGAGCGCCAGCAGAGTACTCAGCGCTTGCTCAATGGTTTCCTCTTCGTTGCGGGCCGGAACAATAATGGACACGCGAGGATTGCCGGCCGGCGAAACCGGATTCCGATCCCATTCCGGACGGGAAACATCGGCAACGCTAGGCATGCCAAGCGCAGCATCCACAATGCGGGAAACCCAGGCCAGCGCCAGAATTGTTCCCGCAATCCAATGAAGGCAAAACATCCCTTACGTCTTCCCTGCCCCGGCGGACGCGCCGTCAACCGCCACCGACGGCGCAAACTTCATCCCATAAAACAGTATGGCAGACGATATCCCCATCGCGATCACCGGCAGAATAAACGCCGTCTGCAGCGATCGCTTGTCGGCCACCCATCCCATCATGGTCGGGGAAGGCACGTCTCCCAAAATATGGATAATGAAAATATTGACCGCCAGCGCCGTGGCGCGAATGTGCGCCCCCACAGAATTGATGACGGCCGCGTTGAGGGGCGCGGTATTGAACAGGAGAAAAAATGCAGCCACCGCAATCGCCGGAATCATTGCTGGCCCTTTCACAAACAACGCCACAATCATCACCGGCATTCCGAGCAACATGCTGGCCGCCGACACTACATAATAGGAACCCTTCATGCGCGGCAGCAGATAATCCCCCAACCATCCGCCGGCCAGCGCCGCGACAATCCCGTCGACCACAATGATGATGCCGAACGCAAGATTGGCCGACTCCAGAGTGTAGCCTCGCTCGCTGTACAGGAACTTTGGAATCCACACCTGAATCCCACCCAGAGAAAACGTCATGGCCGCCATGCCCAGCGTCGAGGTCAGAAATGCCGGATTGCGCGCCAACCCCAGGATCGTCCCCCGTTCCGGACTTTCTTTCACGGAATCAAACTGCCCACGCTCCGGCTCCTTCAGAAAAAGAACCGCCATGGCCAGCAGGAACCCTGGCGCCGCCGCAATGTAAAACGGAAATCGCCACCCAAAATGCGGCGCCAGATATCCACCCAGCAAATATCCGGCCGCCGAGCCCACCGGAATCGCCAGATAAAATACTCCCAGAATGCGACCGCGCTTTGTCTCCGCGAAAAGGTCCGCGACAAATGTCGGCGCAATTGTGACGAACGTCGCCTCGCCCACGCCCACCAGCGTGTGCCGGATCAGCAGTTCCGTGTAAGTGTGTGTGACCGCGGTGAGCAGAGTCAGACCGCTCCAGAACAGCGCGCCCAGCACGATGATGAGCTTCCGCGAGTACCGATCCGCCAGCGGCCCCACAAACGGCGCCGCCACCATGTAGAAACCCAGAAATGCGCTGGTCAGATATCCGATCTGAGCGTTGGACAGATGAAATTCATCCTGCACCAGCGGCTGCACCGCAAACAGCACGTTGCGGTCCGCATAATTGAGCAGGTTGAGCGCCGTAAGGACGATCAGCGCCGTGCGTGGTTGAAGATCAGTCTGCGCCACAGGTCGAGCGAATATAGCATGCCGTCGAAATCACAGACCATCATCAGGCTGGAAAGATTTTCAGGAGATTGTTAGTCTGAATTTGTTAGGATCAAAAGGATAGCTCGAAAAGGCGCGCCGCACTGGCGGGTTCACCCTGGCGAAATCCTGCGCGAAGAATTCCTCAGGCCACTTGGGATATCCGTTTGCGAATTAGCGAAGCGCCTTCACGTTCCCGCGCCTCGCGCGTCAACGACATCGTACTGGAGCGCCGCGGCATTAGCGCCGATACCGCAGTCCGACTGTCGCGTTTCTTCGGAACCACCGAGCAGTCTGGCTGAACCTGCAGGGGGCTACGAAGTGAGCCGCGTGATTGCTGAGCAAGCCGCAGAGGTTGAGCGTATCCCAGCCGCGAGCTGCGTCCGCATCCCGCTGACACGATGCCTTTACCTTGACGTGCGCTCCTTCGGCCTCGGCCACTTCGCTACAATCGTCGTCGCAATGCCACCCCGCGGGCGAAATTCCCCTTTCACTTCCGCCCACACCGGCTTCGCCCACTTCACGACGTCTTCCAAGACCTGGTTGACCACGTTCTCCTGAAAAATTCCGAGATTGCGGTAGCACTGCAAATACTCCTTCAGCGATTTCAACTCCAGGCAGCTTTTATCCGGCATGTATCGAATCGCCAACACGCCAAAATCGGGCAGCCCGGTCTTCGGACACACCGACGTGAACTCCGGATCGTCCACCACAATCTCGTATCCAGGAAATTGGTTGGGCCAGGTCTCAATCTCGGGAAACTTCGTGTCTAGGCCGGCAGCGGCGTGCTCCGGCGTATAGCGAGGCGATTTAGCCATGTCACTATTGTAGCGTTTGCGCGCTGTGGCATTGCCCAGATCCACTCGAAGCTACGATGAAGCCGATAGGATGCGGCCCGCATCCAATGAGATACCGTGCTTGGAGCGTCACCGTATATCTGTCGCGGCCTCCGGAATGGTAAATTACTACTTACAGTAATTCCTGCCGCACTGTGAAAGACACGACCGGTTGGCATCGACGAACAATTCGAAAACGCCGTCCCGCCGGCGTTGGATTTGGCCCGCGTTCGCACTGTTGGCGGTCTTGGCGCTGCTGTATTCCTATCTGCACCAGACTCCTTTAAAAGTGCGCGCCGCCAGCGTGGAGCGGGGTCCGATTCGCAGCCTGGTCTCCACTAACGGCAAGATTGAGCCGATTCAAAACTTCGAAGCGCATGCTCCCATCTCGACCACGGTAAAACGCCTGCTGGTCAAGGAGGGCGATCACGTGCGCAAGGGCCAACTCATGCTGCAACTCGACGACGCCGACATCCGCACGCAGGCTGCCCGCGCCCAGGCTCAGGTCAAAACCGCGCAAGCCGACCAATCCGCTCTCCAGAGCGGAGGCACCCAGGAAGAAGTGCTGACCTTAAACTCGCAACTGGTCAAAGCTCGAAGCGCGCGCGATGCCGCCCAGCACAATCTTGATGCCATGCGCCGCCTGCAGCAGGAAGGCGCCGCGTCTCCCGGCGAAGTTCGCCAAGCCGAAGACACTCTGCAACGCTCTCAAGCCGATGTCACCTTGGCCGAGCAAAAGCAGAAAGACCGCTATTCCAAACCCGAAACGGCGCGCATCGACGCCCAAGGGGATGAAGCGCAGGCCGCCTATGATGCCGCCGAAAACGCTTTCCTGAAATCCAGCGTACGCGCCCCGTTCGACGGCATGGTGTATTCCCTTCCCGTCAAGCAAGGAGCCTTCGTCCAGGCGGGCGAATTGCTATTGCAGGAAGCCGATCTCTCCCGCGTGCTGGTTCGCGCCTTCGTCGACGAGCCGGATGTGGGCCGCCTGCAGGTAGGCCAAAAAGTCGAAATCATTTGGGACGCAATCCCCGGTCGCACCTGGACCGGCACAGTGAACACGGTGCCCTCGACGGTGAAGCTGCGCGTCTCCAGAAATGTCGGCGAGGCCACCTGCGTGGTTGACAATCACGATCTGCGCCTGCTGCCCAACGTCAACGTTGGCGTCACCATCGTGGTCGCCGAGCACAGCAATGTCCTCACCCTGCAGCGCGACGCTCTGCGCATCGATGAGAGCAAGCCTTACGTTTATAAAATCGTTGACCGCCACGTGAAGCGCCAGGCCATTGAGTTTTCCTTGCAGAATCTTACCCGCGTCGAGATTACCTCCGGCCTTTCCGAAGGCGACATAGTAGCCTTACCTGCCGAGGAATCCAAACCACTCTTCGATGGTGCTGCCGTCAAGGTTGTTCTCTAGGGCATGCGATGGTCAATGCAGTTCGATTGTCATGCTCTGCTGGAGCGACTGTTGCCGGCAGCATTGCTTGTCGCCACCCTGCTGCAACCAGTGCACGCGGCTACTTCTCCCAAAGAACTTCTCGCCGCTGGTCACGCGGACGAAGCCATTCAGACTTTGCAGCAGCAAATCAGCCACTACCCCACCGACGCCGAATCCTACAACCTGCTCTGCCGCGCCTATTTCATGATTGACGAGTGGGACCGCGGCATCCCCGCCTGCGAACGCGCAAGAAATCTCGATCCTCAGAAGAGCCTCTACTATCTGTGGCTGGGCCGCATCTATGGAGAGAAGGCCGACCGTGCCGGATTTCTTTCCGCCGCAGGCTTGGCTAAAAAAGTCCGACTCTCGTTTGAACGTGCCGTCGAATTGGATCCGAGGAATTGGGAAGCCCGCACCGATCTGGCCGAGTTCTATCTCGAGGCCCCATCCATCGTCGGCGGAGGCCAGGACAAAGCCCGCGCCCAAGCCGGGGCGCTGCTCCCGCTCAATCCCGCGACGGCGCACTGGGTTCTGGCCCGCATTGCGGGAAAAAATAAAGACGACGACGAAGCCGAGCGCGAGTACAGGACAGCTATCGAAGCCAGTCACGGAACGGCACAGGCATGGCTGCACCTGGCCCAATTCCTGGCGCACGCCAACCGACTGGACGAAACGGAGCAAGCGCTCCGCACCATGGAGTCCAGTCCGGTCGACCGACCCGATTCGTTGATGGACGGCGCCAGCCTCCTGCTGCGCATGGGCCGCGACCATGCCCTGGCAGTGCGACTGCTCCGCCGTTATCTTTCATCTCCCGCCGAAGAAGGCCCGGCCTTCAAAGCGCACGACTTCCTGGGCCAGTTACTGGAAAAACAAGGAGACCGCCGCGCTGCCGCCGAACAATACCGCGCAGCCCTGGCCCTCTTTCACGCCTACCCTCGCGCTCAGGAAGACTTGAAGCGGGTCGAACATTGAACTTAACTTGGATCGCGGGCGCCCCCCCCGTCTCGTGATTTTCAAGACGTGGGGATTTTCGTCTTCGTGGTACTTCCGCCCATCTGACATTTAAAATCTCGCTGGCATCCAATTGTTCATGAAATCATTCCTAGATCGCCCGGAAAAGATCAGTCTGAAAGGGACGCAATGAAAACCTTGTGGCGCGGTACGCACACCGCAAAGTGGATTCTGATATTTTTTCTACTCCCCGCCTCGCTGCTGGCCGAACCTGTCTCTCTCAAGCGCATCGTCGAGCTCGCCCTGGCCCACGCCACCGGCGCGGCCATCACCGCCGCTGACGAGTTGCACGCCTCCGCCAGCTATCAATATCTCCGCCACAACTACGTTCCTCAACTTTCCACGGGAGCCGGCCTGGGCTATTCGTATGGATTTCCGCTCGGGCTGGAGGGGTCTGCGCCCGCTCTGTTCAATGTCACCGCACAATCCGCACTCCTCAATCCCGCGTTGCGCGATTTCATTCGCGCCGCGAAAGTCGACTCCTCTGTCGCTTCCTTGAAGAGTAAAGACCAGCGCAACCAAATCATTCAGGACGCTGCCCTCAGCTATGCCGAACTCGCCAAGTGGGAACAGCGCTTGATACGGCTCCAGGAAACCGAGGCCGCCACCGATAAAATGCAAACTGCGGTCGCCGACCGCGTGAAAGAAGGCATCGACAGCGAACTCGAGGGCACCAAGGCTCGCCTCTCCGCCGCGCGCGTGCGCCTTCGCATCACCGAGGCACAAGGCGCAGCCGATGTCCTCCGCGAACACCTCTCCACACTCACGGGGCTTCCCGCCGCCAACCTTCAGACCGACCCCGACTCGATTCCCGCGCCTCCCGCCGCTGCAGCGAACCGGGAGGCCGCGAAAGAAGCTGCCACTTCCAATCCCTCGGTGGAAGCCGCCGTTGAACACGCCCGCGCCCAGTACATGCGGGCTCAGGGAGAACATCGATCTCTGTGGCCGAGCGTCGATTTCGCCGCGCAATACGCCTTGCTCTCTAGGTTCAACAACTACCAGAATTACTACATTCCTTCCCGGCCCTGCACCACATCCCTTGGCGAATTTCTCTGCGTGACGAGCAGCTTTCAGCAGAACAATGCGACTGTCGGCGTCAGTGTCCGATTCCCTCTGTTCAACTCCTCGCAGCGTTCTCGCGCCCAGGCGGCCGACGCCGACGCCCTGAAAGCGACCAAACAAGCGGAAGCAGCTCGGAACCAAGTGTCGGAAGAAACCCTGCGTCTGCAGCGCTCCGTCGCCCAAATGCAAGCCGCGCGCGAAGTTGCCCAACTGGACTACGAAATCGCCGAAAAGAATCTGGCCGCCGTCCAAACGCGCATTGATGCCGGCACCGCCACGCTTCACGATCTCGATGACGCCCGTTCGCAAGCCAGCGAACGCTTCATCGCTCTCCAAGACGTGACCTTCGAACTCGAGCGCAGCCAACTCGGCGTCCTGCGCTCCACCGGAGACCTGGAAAAATGGGCTCTCGGCACGCCCTAAGCCTGCTGAATTAGCACGTAAGGAGATTTGGAAGTGGCGCTCCGAGAACCCAGCGCTGGAGGCGCTTCCGAAAATAGCCCCAGCACTTCGGCGCTGGGCTAAGCCCAAAGAACTCAACCGCGTCCCGGAGGAACGCCTAAAACGCCAGCCCCTACAGCTCCCCCCGCAACGTCTTCACCACTGCGCGAATCGCCTTCTCATTTCGCCGGTACCAGCGCCATTGCCCCTTCTTGGTCGCCTCCACCAGCTCGGCCTTCGTCAGGATGGCCATGTGATGAGAGATAGTCGGCTGCGAAAGCCGGACGCGTGCCTCAATATCCCCCGCGCACAGGCACGGTCCCATCGCGGCCGCTTTGTGCCCCGTTGCCTTAGCTTCGGCTTCGCCTTCCTTGAGAGCTTGCAGTATTCGCCGCCGGGTCGGGTCCGCAATGGCGTGCAGCGCGCGGTCGAGAAATGCTTCGCTGGAAGACATGGATGGACTAGGAATAGCGCGGAAATCGATGGGTGTCAATGTAAGAAATCGTTGATCCTCCGCTCTCCCCGCCTCGTCAGCTGCTTTTCTTCAAGCGGGAACCATCTTCCGGGTTTTGGTGTCCAATCATCACATACATGACGTGTGGGTGCGATGAGTCGTAAGCCCGGTTCATGATTGCGCTATCGCCAAACGGTTCCTCGTCTCTTCGCGAGAGTGAGGTTCAGTGTGAACACTTTTGATTTGGTTGGCACTTCGGCGCCAAGGCCACTTCCCAAATGGCTGCCGCTAGCTGGGGGTCTGGTTGCTGCGGCGGTTGTTGCCTCTTTCGTGTGCCGCTGGCCGCTGGTACATTCGCTTTCACTCGGCGAGCTACTTGGCTCCGCTGTCGAAAACGTCCTGGAGGTTTTTCTAGCAAATGCCGTAACCGCGTGCGCTCTTTGCGCGATCTCGCCACAAACAATCGGACGCGATGCTCGCCGGCTCATCCTGCGAACTTCGCTCGATGCACTCTGGCTTGCTCCTCTGGTCCTTTTCATTCATGAGAATTCCGCCTGGGCAATGGTCATGGCCGCCGTGCTGGTGGCCAGCGCTGTGAATTCATTTCATTTGCTTCACCGCGCGGGCGTGGACCACAGTGAGGAATCTCTGGTTCTGGCCCTGAGAAGCAATCCGTTTAGCCTGACGGGATCGTCGCGCTCCTTTCTGCGGCAAGCCTCCGGAGCCTGCGCGGCGTTGTGCGCTCAAACTGGTGCATTGGCTGCTTTCGCTGGCTACCAGTTCACCGCTGCGATACTGGTGGGCGTTAGCTCTGCCGTCTGGACAATGTCTTTCACGAAACACGCTCCCTCCGACGGCCGGCCATCCCCGTCCCCATCGCAGTTCTCATTGCGTGCTCTGTTGATCGTAGTGCTGACCGTCGTTTTCACCGCGGCAGGCCTAATCCCATATCTGCAACACACGTACGGTGTCCGGGGATATGGCGTCCTCTCCCGTTATCACTCGCGTCACGCGTTCTCCCACGGGGACCAGCGTGGGCCGGCAGATCGCCAGAAGGCGTCCGACGATTCGCTCGCAGCTCCGAGTGAAGGCAACTCCGGTATCATCCTCTGGCCCAAGAAGCCGACGTACACCAAGCTGGTAGCCCCAGCGCCGGCAATGGCAAACAGCCTACTGACAGGCCACCGCAGTGCAGACCCTTTGGTGATTCCATTCGGCGGCGTTTATTGGTTCTTCAAAGCGCCAGATGCGCATCCTCCGCAGACTTCCCGTCAGGTGCAAGGCAGCCCCGAGGTCCTAGACATTCGTTCCACGGACCGGCGTCCTTTGTCTATGGAGGCCCACGAGAATTTCGGCAGCACGATCGATATGGACTGCTGCAGCCGAATCCAGATAGCGATTCGCAATGCGGATCGCTATCCCGAGACGGTCTCCATGGAGCTCGTCTTGATCAATACCGCTTTGCGCGGAAAACCTTCGCAGTCTCTCGGGAGAATGATGGTCAAGTCGACCCGCCCGTGGACGCTGTATGAAGAGCGACCGCCTACCAGCGAGACACTGAACTTCGTCATCCCGGCGCACGCGTCCATCCGGCGTTTTGATGAAGTGATGGTTGTGTTTCGACTGGATGCAGCCCGGGCGGACGCCGGACCCAAGATCGCAATCGACCGCTTCGTACTCGTTCCCCGAGGTCTGTGAATGGCTTGACCGTCAGCGTTTCAGGAAATTCTTTCCCTTTGCCGGGTCGACAGTTTGGGAACTGAGATCTACTTCTTCAGAATCGGGCTATACCCATCGGCGATCAACCGCGCGCGGATCGCTTCCGCATCTTTAATATCGGGAAACGGCCCTACCTGCACGTGAAACAGCTTGTCTGCCGGGACCGGAGCCGCCACAAACGCCGGATACTCTTTCTTTTTGAGCGCGTCCACCAAAGCATCGCCGTCTTCCTGTTTGCTGACGGCGGCCACCTGTACGAGATATCCCGCCGATGGCAGCGTTGTCGCCGGGTCCGGAGCGTCAGCGGGAGGCGTTTGCGTCGAGGCCGGAGCCGCATCCGCAGGCGGCGCCGCTGCTGGCTCCGTTTTTGCGTCGACCGCCGGGGTCAATTCCGGGTGGGCATCTTTCTGTTCCACCGACTTATAGAACGTCATGGGCGCCGTTGCGGGCGATCCACTGCTCGCCTTGGTCGTGCCTGGAACGAGCTGCGGCGAAGCGGCCGCGCTCGCCGTGGTAATCGCTGGCTCCGACTTCCGTCCCAGCGAATATCCCACCGCGAAGAACAGCGCGCAGACCCCGACCAGGCCGAAGAACAGGACCAACAGCTTGCCCGTTCCCAGTGTAATTTCCGTATCTTGTGTAGTAGCCATAGTTCAACTCCAGGCAAATTTCGGCGCGCGAATTGCTCGCCTGCTTACTTCCTACGGAGTCTTCGACTTTGCCGACCCGTCTCCGCTTCCTAACAGCTTCTGCAGCCCTGAGAAAAAGTCCACCGGCACGGGGAAAATCACAGTCGTATTCTTCTCCACGCCGATCTCGGTCAGAGTCTGCAAATAGCGCAGTTGCACGCTGACCGGCTCAGTTGCCAGCAGATGGGCCGCATCCACCAGTCTCTGCGCCGCCGAAAACTCGCCCTCAGCATGAATAATCTTCGACCGCTTCTCGCGCTCGGCCTCCGCCTGCTTGGCCATGGCGCGCAGCATCGACTCCGGCATGTCCACCTGTTTGACCTCGACGTTAGTAACTTTCACGCCCCAAGGCGAAGTGTGGGTGTCGAGAATGCTCTGCAACCGCAGATTGATTTTTTCCCGGTGCGAAAGCAGTTCGTCAAGTTCCTGCTCGCCCAGCACCGACCGCAGCGTGGTCTGCGCGAATTGCGAAGTCTGATACACGTAATTGGAAACCTCGACCACAGCCTTGTTCGGATCGATCACGCGCAGAAAAATGACGGCGTTCACCTTCAGCGTAACGTTGTCGCGGGTGATGATGTCCTGCGGCGGAACCTCGAGCGCCTCCTGTCGCAGAGACACTCGCACGATGCGGTCAATCGGCGCGAACACCAGAGCCACCCCAGGCCCCTTCGCCGTGGCCAGTAACCGCCCCAGGCGAAAGATCACGCCGCGCTCATACTCCGCCAGAATCTTGATAGAACTGAGAATGTAGATGACAATAACAACGATGGCAATCGTGCCAAATCCAAAGCCAAAAGACTCCACAGACGCCTCCGCCCCCGGAGTGCAAAACACTCCTACCGCGGATTGTATAGCAGCCAGAAGAAGCCGGCGCGCAAATCGCGAGTACGAAAGTTACCTGCCCTGATGCGCGATACCAGCCTTGAAACCCTACCCCTGAGGAGAGCCGCAAAGCGGCGAAAGAATGCAGCCCACACCGCAAGCTATGGGTCGCCAGTGAACGATGAATAAAGCCCCGATGGGCGAAAGAAAAAACGCGACCCGGCTCCGTAGGCTGGAATTCTAACGAAAAATACTTCACTGCTGCCTACCGGAAACGGACGAGCCCTACCGCGCCGCCTTCGCCACCTGAAGCCGGCTCGCATCCACCGGGATAGCCCGCTGAATTTCCATCTCGATCGAAGTCCCCACTCCCAGCTTCACATCCGGACCGTGCTTCAACAGCGCCCACGCAACTCCGCCCGCCAGACCGGCAAGGCCACCATAACGCGCGCCGTTCAACCCTCCGGCCGCTAGCCCACCGATGCTCCCGACGGTCCCGCCCACGGCGGCGCCTTTCGCGGCATCCTCAACCCGCTTGCCGGTATCTTTGTCCGCCTGGATCGTCCCTTCCTTATCCTTCACGCTATTGTCGTCCGCCCCAGGCGTATTCTCCACCGACGCCGGCAGCATCACCGTGTATCCGCTGGGATAAATCATCGACGTAAAGTGCAGCAGAAGCTCCGCCCGAGTCTTCGATCGGCCGGCATGCTGTACGCGAGAAATCTTTCCTTGGATGTAAGTCCCCGCCGGCACCAGAATGCGATCATTCACCACAAACGGAAATACGGTCTGGGCATACACAGGATCGCCTTCGCGAGCGTTCTTGGTCGAGATCGCCTGCGCCAGCGATAAAGGAATTCTGGTTCCCGCCGGAATCACCACCGCATTCGGGTCCGACGACGACGTAGCCCCAGCCGGAGCGCTACTCAACTCTTTCGCTTGAGCCGCAGAATTTGTTTGTGCTGCACCCGCAGCCCGAGCCGGAACATCGGCCGTATCCGCCGCCTGCCCCCACGCCATCCCCGAAACCAGCAACACGCCCAAAAGTCCGCGCATCCCCACCTCCATTGGCGCCCACCGCGTCAGCGCAACACGCAAAGATTATCACGCCTCAGCCGCTAAGATGCACGCCTTCCGGCCCGGAGTTATCCAGCCCCGAGACCGAGCCTGACGCGTACACTTTCAGTCATGCCAACAAAAGGGACCAAGCTGCTTGTTGACATGTTCCCTGAACTTTCGACGGAGCTTCAGGAGTTGCTCTCGGTGAAAGGAGAGCGAGACCTAGCCGTCCAAGTTTCAGGACTAGCAGTCGTAGACAGGTGCCGCTGTGGTGACGACTTCTGTGGAATGTTCTATGTGTTACCCAAGCCAGATCGAGCGTACGGCCCGGATCACAGGAACGTGGCTCTCACGCCGAATGAGGGCATGATGATCCTTGATGTAGTCGGGGGCAAGATTGCGGCCGTCGAAGTCCTCTATAGGGACGAAATCCGACAGAAGTTGCTTGTGGAATTACCTTGAGAATGCGGCCCGACGTTCCTGCAGCCTCAAGGACTCACTTGTAAATCAAATACTTCTCC